>DATAIA010000624.1:0-5107 GCA_036262895.1 Xanthobacteraceae bacterium | reverse complement strand
CATCGCCGGTGATCTCGACAAAACCCTCCCCACGCGTTTCCACCGAGAGTACCGCGGATGCAATGAGCTGCGGCGTTATGCTCTGAAGAATTTGAAGACGGCTCATAGCTTTTGTTTGGTGGGTATGTTGTTTAGGCCCTTCTCCTGAGGTGGCCGTGCACCGCAAGTCGGGTTTACCCGACTTGCGTATTCAATAGATGCCGATCTGGGGTAAACCCGAGATCGATGCGCGGCCCTCGAAGGATGTGGGCCGTTCATCCTTCGAGGCTCGGGCTTACGCCCTCGCACCTCAGGATGACGGAAAACGAACTAACCTGCTCTAGCCTTTCCGGTTGGTCTCGAAATTTTGCTTCTGCAGACCTTTATTGTCCATGTCCTTTTGGGTGTTCAAATCTTTTTGCATGTTCTGAACCATATCGATCAGGCGTCGCCAGAGCTTTTCCATAAACGACATCATGCGATCGACATCGGCCGGGCTCGGCAACTTCAAATCAGGCTCAATCGGTTTCGCCGAATTCCAATCATGGCCGATGCCGCTGGGCAACGGCAGCCCGCGCGCAATCAGATCCTTTTTCAATATCGTATTCTGATTCTGAAGTCGCGCGATCTCACTCTCAAGAACGGCACGTTCGTCTGGCAGCGTCTGACACGACCAACCTGCTTCGCGCTTGCTGCAGAGCGATACCTGGCCGGTTTGTGAATCAAGGCGCAACAAATCATCTTTGACTTGTTTGAAACTATAGCGGCCGTTTGCATCGTCGGTTGTCGCTTGAAGCGGACCCGCAAGCAAAGCCGTAAGCGTTACGCCGATAACCGACATTGCAATCAATGTGCGCATTATCCGTCCTTCCGCACCGATCCGTCCAAACATTAAGTCCGCGTTTCATCCGCCCGCGCAGGTGCTGGCAGCCGATAGAGCTCGGATCAAGCGCTGATTGGATACCGGCTTTACGGCGCGGGCGTGACGATGCTCACACGTCGGAACGGTAGCTGGAACGACCGGAGGCAAGCGCGTCGTTTAAAAGGTCCAACCGATCCTGGCCCCAGAATACCTCACCGTCGAGCACGTAGCAGGGCGAGCCGATCACATCGCCTGCGACCGCTTCCTCGTAATGCTTATTATAGATCGCCTCGGCGGCATCGCTTTTGGCTGTTTTCAGTAATTCAGCGCCGGGCATCCCTGCCGCATTGGCGATGTCGATGAGTGTTGCTTCATCGCCGAGATTGCGCTCTTCCGCCCATACCGCAGGAAAGGCACGAGAGAGAAAGCGATCGGGATCGTGCCCCTCCATTGTCATTGCAATGACGAAACGATCCGCGAGCTTGTTATCGAATGGCCAATGCTTGGGATGAAGACTGAACTTCAGGCCGCGCTTTTCGCGCCAGCGCTGCAGTTCCACAATCCGGTAGCGCTGCCGCGCCGGATGGCGCTTCGGTAGCGGCAATCCACCGGTTTCGGCAAACACATTGGCAAGCGACACCGGCTTGAACCGAACCGTGACCCCATGCTGGCGAGCGATCGCCATGAACGGTTGATGGCCGATGTAGGCCCACGGCGATGCCATGGAAAAGTAATAGTCGATACTGCGTGACATTGGGCGCTCATGAGATGCGGGTTGAAGATTAGACGTTGGATCATCCCCGGAGAAGGATGCGAACTCAACTACAAAGATACCTCGCCTAGCCAAGCTCCGGTTGTTCTCGCAAGGCTTCAAAGCTGGAGCCCACGTGCAATCTTTTTCTGCCGATCCATCTGACTCGGAACTTGCTGGCCGGTCCTCCCCGGGCGGCCACCCGATCGGACTTAGCGTTCACATAATCTCTATACAAATCAAATAGTTAAGCTTACAGTTACCATTCTTGACAGCATTAGACGCGGTCAGTATGGTCCGCGCGGCTTCGGGGTGGGGCGAAGGCCAGGATCGGACTGATTGCGCGGGTGTCGAAGCATGACCAACGGCGCGCGCAACAACGACGATCCTGGATCCCAGCCGAACGACGAGGCTGCACTTTCTGCGAGGCTCCAGCGTCTCGGCCAACGGCTCGATCATATGGATACGGGCCGGTTACCCGAGCGGAGTTCCGCTCCCCGATCAACCGCCGACACATCGGCGTTTGCCCGCGGGTTTCGGCTTTCGAGCGAACTTGTGGGCGGCGTAGTCGTTGGGGCGGTTTTAGGCTGGTTGTTCGACCATTGGCTCGGAACCTCGCCTTGGGGGCTCATCGTATTGGTGCTGTTGGGCTTTGTCGCGGGCGTGATCAATGTGATACGCACAGCGGGGGTTTCGCCCGGACAATATCCGGGCAACGGGCCGCGAAGCCTGGGCGATGAATAGCGATCCGCATGCCATGAGGCTGCGGGGGATGACGAGACAAGGGACGAAGCCGGTTTATGGCAGCCGATCCAATTCACCAATTTGAAATCAACAAGCTGTTCACGATCGCCAAGATCGGAGCACATGATATCGCGTTCACCAATTCCGCTTTGTTCATGGTGATCGCGGTCACAGGCATTACAGCGTTCCTCCTCTTGTCGACGGTGGGGCGCGCGCTGGTGCCAAGCCGGCTGCAATCGGTGGCGGAGATATCGTACGAGTTCGTGGCCAATACGTTGCGAAGCGCGACGGGCGAGGAAGGAATGAAGTTCTTCCCGCTGGTGTTCTCGTTGTTCACCTTCATTCTTGTGGCCAACGTTATCGGCCTGCTGCCCTACGCTTTCACCGTTACCAGCCACATTATCATCACGGCGGCCCTGGCTCTGTTGGTGTTCTTGACGGTGATCATTGCGGGGCTGTTGAAGCACGGCCTGCACTTCTTCAAGCTTTTCGTGCCAAGCGGTATTCCGATCTACATCCTTCCGTTGATCGTTTTGATCGAAGTGATGTCGTTCCTGTCGCGCCCGATCTCGCACAGCGTGCGTCTGTTCGCCAACATGCTGGCGGGCCACATCACGCTCAAGGTATTCGCCGGTTTCATTACCATGTTGGGAGCTTTCGGCTTTCTGGGCTGGCTCGGAGCAGCATTGCCGATGGTGATGATTGTTGCGCTTACCTCGCTCGAATTGCTGGTGGCGTTCCTTCAGGCTTACGTGTTCGCCATTCTCACTTGCATCTATCTCAACGATGCTCTTCACCCGGGCCACTAAACAACGGCTCACGCTTTCAAAAACAGGAACAAGGAGTTCTCGTCATGGATCCGATCGCTGCAAAATACATTGGTGCCGGCATTGCTTGCATTGGCATGGGCGGCGCTGGCGTCGGCGTCGGCTCGATCTTCGGCCACTATCTCGCAGCCGCCCTGCGCAATCCCTCTGCAGCCCAAGGCCAGTTCGGCAACCTGATCTTCGGGTTCGCCGTGACGGAAGCGCTCGGCATCTTCTCGCTGCTGATCGCACTGCTGCTGCTGTTCGCCCTTTAAGGCAAAGCGGCACCCTGCCGCGATCCTCCGGAGTGAGCGATGGCTGATAACCACAGTGCACATACCGAGGTCCCTTCAGGGGGCCACAAAGGCGCGTTCCCGCCGTTCGCGCGGGATACCTTTGCCTCGCAGCTGGTATGGCTCACCATCACCTTCGTTGCGCTCTACGTTCTGATGGCAAAGCTGGTGCTGCCGCGGATCGGATCCATCTTCAAGGCGCGCAGCGGTCAGATCGCTAACGATCTCGCCGCGGCTCAGCGTCTTCGGGACGAGTCCGAAGCGGCATTGGCGGCTTACGAAAAGGCGCTTGCGGACGCCCGCGCACGCGCTCAGGGAATTGCCGCTGAAACCCATCAGCGCCTGGGCAAGCAGGCGGAAGAGCGCCGCAAGGTGCTTGAGGGCGAGCTCAACCGCCGCCTTGCCGAAGCCGATAAGTCCATCGCCACGACCAAAAATGCGGCCATGGCGAATGTACGCAGCATCGCCGTCGACACGGCTTCAGCCATTGTCGAGCGTCTGATCGGCTCGGTTCCGGCCAAGAGTTCGGTCGAAGCCGCCGTCGAAGATGTGCTCAAGCGATAGCTTGAGCACAGATTGCTTTCATAGGTATGCACAATTAAGGCCTGTGGGCGGCCTATGTGCTTTGAGGTGCCGCTATGTTTGAAGCCGAATTCTGGGTCGCGGTCGGATTTTTCATTTTCTGCGGAGTCCTGGTCTATGCAGGCGTCCCGGCCCTGCTGCTCGGCTCGCTCGATCAACGCAGCGCCCGCATCAAGAGCGAACTCGACGAAGCGCGACGTTTGAAGGACGAAGCCGCGAAGCTGGTCGAGGAATATAAGCGCAAGCGCCAGGACGCAGAACGCGAAGCGGAAGCCATTATTTCCGGCGCCAAGGCGGAAGCCGAAAACCTGGCGGCAGAAGCTAAAACCAAAATGGAAGAGTTCGTGGCACGCCGCACCAAGATGGCGGAAGCCAAAATCGCGCAGGCCGAAGTTCAGGCGCTCGCGGATGTCCGGGCCGCGGCAGCCGATGCTGCCGTAAGCGCCGCAGGCAAAATTTTGACGCAAACCGCCAAAGGCAAGGTCGCGGATGATCTGATCGCCCGCGGCATCCAGGACGTCAAATCAAAGCTCAACTGAGCTGATTTAGAGCGTTTTCAAGCGAAGTGGATACCGGTTCGCGTAAAGAAAACGCGTCAAAACAAAAGTATAGAGCGCGTTCGTGATTCAATAAAATGACGCGCTCTAGCGGTTTGTTATGAACCGCGCGACCTTCTCTCCCCCACCTTTATTCCGCAGCCGGCGCTGGCGCGTTCCAGCGCAGGATGGGCGTGCGCGCTGCCCGGGTCTCGTCAAGACGACGACGCGGCGCAAAACGTGGAGCTGAGGTAAACCGCTCGGCATCGCCGCGCTTTGCGGCAATCGCCAAATCGCGCAACGTTGCGATGAACAGATCAAGCGATGCTTTGCTTTCGGATTCGGTCGGTTCAATCAGCATGGCGCCGTGCACCACCAACGGGAAATACACCGTCATCGGGTGATAGCCCTCATCAATCATCGCTTTGGCGAAATCGAGTGTCGTCACGCCGCTGCCTTCAAGCCAGCGATCGTCAAACAGCACTTCATGCATGCAAGGACGCTCGCCGAACGGCAAGGACATCAAATCCTCAAGCGAAGCGCGGACATAGTTG
>DATAIA010000623.1:0-7631 GCA_036262895.1 Xanthobacteraceae bacterium | reverse complement strand
ACAAGATGTTCGTCGACGCGATCGGTTCCGAGCGTTATTCCAAGATGATCATCGAAACTTTGGTCGAACTCGCCCACAATATGCGGATGGATATCGTTGCGGAGGGCGTCGAAACCTTCGAGCAGGTTGCTTATCTGCGCGATCACGGCATTCGCGCAGCGCAGGGCTACGTTTTCGCACCGCCGCTTCCTGGGCCGGCATTCCTGAAACTGCTCGAAGCGGTTGATCCGATTACCGAGGGGGGCGAAGAATCGCCTGGGCGAACATCGATGCTGCTGATTGAAGACCCCGAAAACGCAGCGGCCTAGTGTGGTGGATTTGACGTTCCTACCCCATTTGCGGCGAGATCAAATAGGAACGTCAAATCCAAAACCACACTAGAATCTTAAAAATGGCCAGTGTCCCTTTGATTCCGGCGTTCGTATGAGAGCGTGCTGCGACGGGATACGAACGCCGGAATCGGGACACTAGCGCGCTGATTTTCTGTTTGCATTCTCTCCTGAGCAAATTACCGTCCGCCCATGTCTGTGCGCCCTGCAACTGAGTCGCGGCATGCGAGGATATGCAGGTGTGGTCACGAAACGTCGGTGAAAACGGGAGGACGAACGTGAACAACGACCTGATTTCGTTGATAGGGCGCGCTTTGCTCGCGGCCCTGTTTATTGTGTCCGGATGGGGGAAAGTCACAGCAGTTGGCGCCATCTCTCAAAATTTGGCATCAAAGGGTTTTCCGATGCCGCAGGTATTCGGTTATTTAGTCGCGTTGATTGAACTTGGGGGCGGTCTGTTGATCCTCGCCGGTTACCAGACCCGATGGGTTGCGGCCCTTCTCGCCGTTCACGTCGTCGGGACGATTTTTGTCGGCCATCCATTCTGGACGATGCAGGACGCCGCACGCGCGCAAAATATGACTCAGGCTCTCAAAAACCTATCGATAATCGGGGGATTTTTGATGCTGGCTGTTGCAGGCCCTGGACGGTTTTCGATCGATGGTGCGCGAGAGAGATAATGGTGCCGCGTTAGTTAGTGCGCAGCCTCGCTTTACACAAAGTGAGGGCTATCCAATCAGGCTGCCTCATTCGCTCTATCGTAATTGAGTTCGATAACGACTCCATTGGGGTCGCGAACGAAAATCTGCCAGATAGCGCCGCCGGGAACCTCTTGGGTATCAAATGCTGCACCCGTGCTCTGAAGCCGTTGCTTCATGGCATGGAACCCGCGGCTAGCAAACGCAACGTGGTGCACAACGCCGGAATCCGGTTTCTGCGCCTCCGAGGTCGGCGAAATATCGACAATGTGCACCACTGCACGACCGTCGCTGTAAATCCATGCGCCGGGAAAATTGAAGTTCGGCCGCGGTCCATCGGAAAGGCCGAGAACGTCAACATAGAATTTGACGGTCGCATCGAGATGTTTAGTCCGGATATTGAAATGATCGAGCAAACCAACGCTCATCGGGCTGCTCCTTTCAGGCGTTCCAACAGTATTCACAATGATATTACTGCGATCAGGCCGCCTTATCGATCATACGAATGGCCGGGAATTTATGAAATGATGAAACTCGACGCAGGCCAGATGCCTGGAAAACCAGGACTCGGGCGAAAGCGAGCGATCGAGCCTCAATCGGAATGGAAATAGACGCAATGATCAAACTGAGCACTCGCTGGCAAATGCCGCTCGTATTGGGAGTCTTTCTTTTTGGCTTCGACCTTGACCCTCCGAACTCGGGAGCGTGGTGCGCCAACGATCCCGATTTGGCGACAATTACTTGCGCGTACAATACTTTCGCCCAATGCAGGGCCGCTGCTGCTGGGGATTCCACCATTTATTGCATGGCCAATCCCAACAAGGCGGAAGAGAGCCGCCAGCCGCGACCTGCCGCGCGTGCAAAGCACCGGCATCCAAATTGACGACAGCGCTGCTGGAAGACTCGCTTCAAAACGAGCGCTCGCCGGCTGCCGCATGGACATCTTTTTGGAAAACGGTTCTCGCGCTTGCCTGCACGAGGTGAGAAAAACGAAACGCGGCGCGGCGATTGCTCTCGCCGCGCCGCGTTTTGGGTAACGACTATTTTTTACTGGCCGGTAATCGTGCGGAACACGTTGCCTGCAGGGCGGCTTGGATTTGCAAGACCGGCCTGACCTTCCTTGGCAATCATCGCATCGTATTCCGGGAGAGACTTCAACGCGTCCTTGGCTGTCAGGTGCACGACCTTGTAGCCGCCGGCCTGGAGCTGCTTGAGCAACTCGGGAAGCGCCAGTGCCGTGTTCTTCTGGAAATCGTGCATCAGGATGATGCCCTTGCCGTTCTTCTTCAGCTTGGCCATGACCGATTGAACGACCTGCTCCGGTTTACGCAGCTTGAAGTCAAACGAATCCATGTCGGTTGAGAAGATCGCGACATTGCGCTGGCCGAGGTAGCTGACCATTTCCGGCGGATGGCGCAAGGCCGGAAACCGGAAAAAGGACGCCATCTTCGCGGGCTCGAGCGCGCCACGAACAGCGCTGATGCCTTTTTCGATCTCTTCCTTGGCTTCCGCCGGGGTCTTCTTCGTCAGATCGACGTGCGACCAGGTGTGGGAGCCGATCGAGTGTCCGCCCTCGGCGACTTGTCGCAAGATCTCAGGATAGTAGGTGGCGTGCTTGCCGATGGGGAAGAACGTCGCCTTCGTGCAGTGGGCGGCAAGGGCTGCAACCACCGCGGTGGTCGTCGGCCACGGGCCGTCATCGAAGGTCAGTACGACTTCGCCCGGCTTGAGGAAGTCGTAGGTCTTGAAGTGCTCGAAGCCGAGACCAGGTCCGCCGGTCGTATCGATTTCAATGACCCGCGAAACGCCGAGCGCATTCGGATTGCCGGCGCAGACAGCTGGACGCACTGCAACCGGGGGAGCCGCGGCGGGCGCAACCTGCGCCAGAACAGCCGGCGCTGATTCAGGTGTTGCAGCCATGGGAGCGGGAACCGGGGCATCGGAGGCTGTAGCACTCGATGTGGCTGCTACGGGCACGGCCGGTGCGGCGATTGAAGCCACCACCTGAGGCGCTGCCGAATCAGCCTCGCGGAACGGTGAGGCTGGTTTCACGCGAGCGGTGGGGGCTGCAGGAGTGGGTGCCGACGCAGCGGCGCTTGTCGGGCCGAGCCCTCGATGGGCCTGCAGCGCGCTGTACGCGGCAACACAGGCCGCTGTCACGAGCACACATGCCGCGACCATTCGAATGACAATCACACGCATATTAAACCTCCAACCCGCGCCACAGACGCGGCTCAAGTATCCTTAACGGCTGTCCTGAACGGATCATCCATCGAACGGGCAAACTACCCGCAAGTCAACGAATTAGCCGCAATTTTGCACTGGGGAAACCAACCTAAATCGAGTGTTGGTTAAGCCCCGGAGAAAGGGAGTGGCGGCATGCCGCCTTTTCTATGGCTGTAGACCCATATCTGCCGATGTTTAAACAACGCGAGGAGCGAACGCCGGTTGCCAGGTGCAGAGTAACTATTTCATCCCAATTTCGATCGCGCCGATGGTGCATTCGCTGCGGGGGAGCGATGCGATTACCGCACGCGGGGAATCGCCGACGGCTGAAAAGAATCGTGCTTCTCCAGCCGAATCTGGCCTCTCACCCAAAACACTTCAGGCGAAACTGCATCATGAAGCGTGCCTTGAGACAGGCCTCATGTCCTGCGACGACACGTTGCTCGCCAAGGTTGGTCATGCAAGCCATAATTGAGCCGTGGTGAATAATTGATCTGATTGTTCCCAGGATTTCTGATCGCAAACGTTCCGGCGCTCAAGACTAAGAACGGAATTAAATTAAAACAGCGTCGCAGATCGACTTCGGAAGCTGTGTCGGAGACGGCCATGACCAAGTCTCAGTCAGTTGCGCCCCGGCTTTTGATTGCCCACGAATATGACGTTCCTGCAATTCCGCTCGATCTGGCAGAAGCTGATTTTGAAATCATTGGTACCGTGCGCGACTGCCAATCGCTTATCTGTGCGGTCCTTGATCTCGGCCCGGACGTCGCACTTATCGATATATCGCTGGCTATTCATGACGGATTCCGCGCGGCCAAGGAGATTATTCGCCTTCGCCCGAATACGAAACTCGTCTTCCATACCCGAAATGCCGAAACGGTTTTGGCGGAAGAGGCTTTTGCCGTGGGAGCCTCCGGATTTGTCATATGGGGGCGATCCGATCTAACACGAGCACTCCGATTTGCCTTGAATGGAAAAGGGAATGGCTCGTCAGCGGAGCGTCAATGTTTGAACGGTACGCTGTCGCCTGGGCAGACCGCCGAAAGCGAACTGACTCATCGTGAACAGGAAGTTTTGGCATTGCTTGCCGGTGGGCATTCGATGAAAACAATCGCCTATCGTCTCGGCATCACCTACCGGACCGTTACCTTTCACAAGTATCGAATGATGCATCGGCTTGGCATTACGACCAATGCCGGTCTCGTAAATTACGCTCTTATGAGGGGTATCCGCGAAGGGCTGCCCGGCAGCCAGGTTAGCCTGTAAGGGCTGCCAAAAACTCCCTGCGGATGGCTCTGCACCTCATTATTGCTCGACTGTGTTGTTCCTTGACTGTCAATTTTGTCAGGTAGGCACCTGAATGTCCTTGCTTCAGATTCGATTGATGTGTGTGCGCTTCGAAATCGAAGGACGCGGGTAAACGACTTTGTATCTCGTGATCAAAGCAGGAGAGATGCAATGCAGTTTCTCGAACTCAAGCTGCGGCACCTTGTGGCGCTTGGTTCCTGCTTGCTTTTTGTTCGCCGCAGGTCACTGCCCAACAAGCATCGGCAACCAATCCGGCTCATATGTCCGAACAGGACGCGCGTGCCATTGGAATGGAGGCTTATCTCTATTTCTATCCGATGATGACAATGGAGTTGACGCGCAAGCAGGCTACCAACATCGAGCCCGGAAAGGAGTTTGGCAGGGGCCCGATGAATACGTTTGTGAACGTTCCGGAATATCCGCCCGCAAATTTCAGAGATGTCGTCCGCCCCAATTTCGACACCCTGTACTCTGTTGCGTGGCTTGATCTCACGAATGAACCGGTCGTCGTCTCTGTCCCAGACACCGGTGGGCGCTACTATCTGCTGCCCATGCTCGATATGTGGACCGATGTCTTCGCCTCGCCGGGCTGGCGCACCACTGGAACACAGTCGGCAAATTTCCTCGTCGCGCCCGGTGGCTGGAGACCAGATCTTCGTGGGCGGCTTATCGAAAATTTCCGGCTTCCGAAGGATATTCAGCGCATCGAGGCCCCAACGCCTTACGTTTGGATTATCGGGCGCACCAAGACTGATGGTCCGCAGGACTACGACGCGGTTCACAAAATCCAAGCAGGCTACAAAATCACTCCGCTCTCGGGCTGGGGAAGGCCACCCGAGCCGGCCCCGGTCAAAATCGATCCGGCTGTTGATATGAAGACACCACCAAAGGTGACCGTCGATACAATGGCGGCTGATAAATTTTTTGCGCGTGCAGCCGAGTTGTTGTCAATCTATCCACCCCACACAACCGACGAGCCCATCATTGCGCGGATGAAACGCATCGGTCTGGAAGCCGGCAGGCCCTTCGATCTTTCGAAGGCGGATTCCACAATTAAAGCTGCTCTTGAGGGTGCGCCCAAAGAAGCACAGCAATTAATGGACTGGAAGCTGCCGACACTTGCTCGTGTTGCGAATGGCTGGTCGATGAACACAGACACCATGGGAGTGTACGGCAACTATTATCTCAAGCGCGCCATCGTCGCCAAGACCGGTCTCGGAGCTAATCTGCCCGAGGACGCAATCTATCCGGTCAACATAGCAGACCACTCCGGAAAGCCGCTCGACGGCGCCAATAAGTATGTGCTGCATTTTGATAAAGCCGACGCGCCGCCTGTGGATGCTTTCTGGTCGGTAACATTATACGACAGTGATGGATACCAGGTTGCGAATGCGCTCAACCGGTTTTCTGTCAGCAGTTGGATGCCGTTCAAATATAATCCCGACGGTTCCCTTGACCTTTATTTCCAGAATGAAAGCCCAGGTGCGGATAAGGAGGCGAACTGGCTCCCGGCGCCAAAGGGGGCATTTAATCTCCTGATGCGGCTATACGCACCAAAACAAGATGTCCTTACTGGGAAATGGAACCCGCCAGCAATCAAGAACACAAATGCGCCGGCGGGATGAAGCCGTGCGGCCGAGCTGAATGAGCCTCATCGCTCGCCTCGAGATAAAAAATAGAAAGTCGTATGACGTCCTTCCACCTCGCCGATTGAGTGCATCAGGCAGAGAAAGGAGCGGGCATGAGGCGACTTGTGAAAAATTTGATTGCGGCGGGAGCTTTCGGGGCCATGAGTCTCGGATTCGTTTCCGCATCTGCATCGCCGATACTAACGCACACCACAGCGATGAAGGCGGCGGTTCCATCAACCGTTATGGATGTGCAATGGCGCTGGCGCGGTCCTGGTTGGCGCGGTGGGTGGGGCTGGAATCCGGGAGCCGTGGTAGGAGGGGTGATCCTTGGAACGACGCTCGGCCTTTCTGCTACTTATCCATATTATGGCTATGGCTACGGGTATGGCGGCTATCCCACTTACGCCTATAGCTACCCTTATTTCTCAGGGCCGGGCTACGCCGCGCCGTATCCTTATCCCTACGGTTATGCCGTCGGTTATTATCCCGGCTACTACTGGGGTCCCAGCTATTATCGGCGGTGGTGGTGACGTGATTGTTTGAACTCATAGAGCGCGATGGTGCTTCAATCTTTTTTCATCACGCTCTAATGCGATCCCGCGGTGATCCGATCGATCTCTGCGAGATCTTCGGCACTCAATGCCCATTCAACCGCCTTCGCGTTTTGTGCGACTTGCTCGGGTGTTGTGGCGCCGGCAATCACGCTTGATACTTCAGGCCGCGAGGTAAGCCAGGAGAATGAAAGTTCAAGCATTGTTCGATTGCGTCGGGCAGTGAATTCCGTCAGCCGTTCGACTTTCTTCCAGTTTGTTTCGTTCAAATATCGATCGGCGAGCCGTTTGATATTCGTCAGGCGTGCGCCCGCAGGCATCGAGTCGCGCCGATACTTTCCGGTGAGCAATCCACTTGCGAGCGGGAAGTAGGGCAGGATGCCAAGCCCATATGTTTGCGCCATCGGCACCAGTTCCTGTTCGATATCGCGAACCAATAGGCTGTATTCGTCCTGGCACGAAACGAAGGAATGCAACTCGCATAGCCTGGCCGTCCACTGCGCTTCCACAACTTGCCACGCGCGATGGTTCGAACACCCGATATATCGAACCTTGCCGTCGCGGATCAGATCGTCAAGCGCGCGAAGCGTCTCCTCCATGGGCGTCAACGGATCGACCTGGTGGATTTGATAAAGATCGATCCAGTCCGTCTGCAATCGCCGCAAGCTCATTTCGACAGCCGACACGATGTAGCGCCGTGATGCACCTTTAAGCTCCCCGGCGGTATCCATCGGCAGGCCGAATTTTGTCGCAAGCACAATATCTTTTCGACGTCGCCCGAAAATCTGACCGAGATAATCCTCCGAGCCGCCGCGGTCACCATAGACATCGGCCGTATCAAATAACGTGATACCGAGATCGAGGGCAGCGTGAACAACCTTGCGGGAT
>DATAIA010000622.1:0-2174 GCA_036262895.1 Xanthobacteraceae bacterium | reverse complement strand
TGCGACTGATTTTACGCCTATCCCCTGGCCTTGCGCGGTTGAGAGGGGTGCTCTTGCGTAACAATGATCAAGTGCTCCGAGCTATTCGGCTATCAGCCCGAACGACTCCAAAAAGCGCTTCACATTCGGTGCGGTTTCAAGATCCGGGATCGTGCCGAGCACCATGGCCTGATAAAGCCAATCACCAACCACATAGAAGCGTTGCTTGGCGACCATTCCCGCGCGTTCGCAACGATCGAAAACAACCTCCCGCGCCATTGTTCCGGCGAGTGTCACCTCACGTTCGCTCCGGATGCTGCACCCCATGGCGCTCCCCGCTCCCTCGATAGCGGAACGTAAGGCCTGATCGCTTGAGACCGAGGTCATGACGTTATGGCGATAGAGCGCAGCACCAACGCCGAAAGCAACTTCGCTTCCATCGACCCAATATTGCCGGAACCGCAGAATTTTTCTCGTATCGCCGAGGGCATCCTCCGGTTTTGGCGCAGAGGGAAACTCGACCACGAACCCATCTTTCGGATAGCGGTATGGCTTCCACTCCTCGGCGGCCGTGCAAGACCCGCCGAACACGGTGACCATGCAGAAATAGATCCAGACTGCTTGCCACCTCATAGGGTTGCCTCTCCGGTCAGCTTCATTTCTCAATATCGGATCGCGGTCTTCAAGGAGCAGCAACCAAATCATCAACGGAGCTTCCCTGCCTTTGAGACCGAGAATACCGATGAGGAAGGCGGAAAACACTTGCCCGCCGCGCTGTTACGCACATGCGGCTCCGAAATGCGAAGAAGTGAATGATAATACCGTCGCGCTTTAATTGGGAACGAACCCAAAGGAATATCCACAATGGAATCATTTTTCGAAGCACAACAAGAATGTTCTTGCAAAAAGGCTTGGTAACAACCCCATGCGTAGGCACTGGTTCCCGGGGCTACTTCAAGGCTGCCGATTAATCGCAGGCAAAATGACCGCGGCTTTCGAAACGATCCACATAAGAAAGCGATCCGAATTGCGCCAAATGCTCGGGAACGTGGATAAACCCAGTGAACGAAAAAAATCTTGAACCTGTCTCGTCAATTTTCGAGCACCCGCAATTTATTCTGTTCTGGTTATCGCGCGTCTTGTCTACCGGCGCCTTTCAGATCCAATCGGTCGCAATCGGTTGGCAGGTTTATTCCCTCTCCGGCAGCGCGCTTGACCTCGGCTTCGTCGGGTTGGCGCAATTTCTGCCGGTGATCACGCTCACCTTTATCGTGGGCCATGTTGCCGATCGCTACGATCGACGCATCATTATCGTGGTCTGTCAGATTGTCGGAAGCATTACGGCCGCACTGCTGGCTTTCGGCAGCGTGACCGGCGCAATCAACATGCCGATGATATTCATAGCCGCATCGATTATCGGCACGGCCCGCGCGTTTGAGGGACCGGCAATGGCCGCCTTGGTTTCGTCTTTGGTGCCGAGACCGGTTCTTCCGCAGGCGACCGCCTGGTCAACCTCGGCAAACCAAACGGCGCAAATCGTAGGTCCTGCAATTGGTGGCCTGCTGTTCGGCCTCGGGGCTTCGATCACCTATTCCGCTGCCTGCGGGACTTTTATTTGCGCCAGCCTGTTGGCGGGCTTGATCCAATATACGCCGAGCGAGCGCAATCCAAAGCCGATCACTCTGCAGTCACTTTTTTCAGGGCTTGCCTTCATCAAGGCGGATCCGGTGATCCTGGGGACTCTATCCCTTGACCTCTTTGCCGTCTTGCTGGGCGGGGCAACGGCGCTCCTGCCGATCTACGCGCGAGATATCCTGCTCACGGGGCCCTGGGGGCTGGGGTTTCTGCGATCCGCGCCCGCGGTTGGGGCCCTTGCGATGTCGATTGTCCTTTCGCGCTATCCCCTGAGACATCAGATCGGCCCAAAGCTTTTCGCTGCAGTCATCATCTTCGGTTTGGCAACGATCGTCTTCAGCATTTCAAACAATCTTGCACTCTCCTTGGCGGCACTCTTCGTGATTGGTGCATCCAATGTCGTCAGTGTGGTTATTCGCTTTGCTCTGGTCCAGTTGCGGACACCTGACGAGATGCGTGGACGCGTCAGCGCGGTCAACTCAGCCTTTGTCGGCACATCAAACCAACTTGGCGAATTCGAATCCGGCGTGTTGGCCGCCCTTTTCGGGGCGGTCCCGGCC
>DATAIA010000621.1:0-1880 GCA_036262895.1 Xanthobacteraceae bacterium | reverse complement strand
CTCGGCGGTGCCGGCCACCCGTTGCGGCTTGCCCCATGATGCAAACCAATGATTGGAATTGACGCCGAGTACATAGCCTTTACCGGCTTGGCGTAGGTCCCGCTCGATATCGCCGACCCCATAGACGCTATCGGCCGCAACCCAGCGGAACGGCACGCCAGCTGCAAGAGCGCGCTCGATCATCTCGGCTGCAAGCTGGGGCTTGGTCGAAAAGCCGATGTCCCCCGGCACGTATGTGGCCTTCAGGCGAGCCGGATCGTCGGTCCAGCCCTTCGGCAAATAAAGCGCCCTATCGATGAAGGCATGGCCGTGACACGACACGTAGGCAGCAAAAACACCGATCTGACAGTTCGTAATTTTGCCCGCCGAACCAGTGTATTGCCGCGCTACCCCGCATGATGCCTTGCCTTGCTTGAGAAATCCGGTTTCGTCGATCACCAGCACTGCGTTCTCGTCCGCAAGATGCTCGGTGGCGTAGTCGCGCACCAGGTCGCGCAGTGCATCGGCATCCCACCGGTTACGGCCCAAAACCGCCTGCTGCCGCCATGGTCCAGGATCGCCCGCTGCCTCCGCGCGCATCCATCCGGTTTTACGACGCTCGTCGCCAAGCAGCCCGTCCACGAACAGGCCCGCGTTCAAAGCTGCGCGCTCCTGCGCGAACAATGGACGTATCCGCTTCTTTACCTCTCGCAGCGACGATGCCCACAACTCACGCGTCGTCTCAATCGATGCTCCGATCATCCATGATCTCCGAATCATGGTGACCCATGGATTCAGAAATCAAACAAATGTGCCAGCAAAAATCACAACTGTAATGTTAGAGCCGATCCAAGAAGTTACGATTCAGGAGCAAAGAGTTGGGTTGGTCAATCGCCGGAGCATGATGCGGATCATTGCGAGTCGGATGAACGCCGCAGCGGATCGCGTGTAGCGCTCGAAGTCGCGGGCGAGGCGCCGATTGTGACTGATCCAGGCGAGCGTTCGTTCTACAATCCAGCGTTTGGGAAGCACGAGGAAGCGATGTAGTTCATCGCGCCTGACGATCTCGAGTTTCCAGGTGCCGGTCTTGGCGATGGCCGCCGCGGTCTTCGGCCCCTGGTACGCGGCATCAGCGAAGATACTCTTGATGAAGGGGAAGAACCGGCGCGTGCGCCGATTGAGGACGAGCAACGCGCCGTCGCGATCCTGCATAGCAGCCGAGTGGACGACGACGTTCAGCAGCAGGCCGAGCGTGTCGACCAGGATGTGCCGTTTGCGGCCGGTGAGCTTCTTGGCCGCATCAAAGCCCTGCGGGTCAAGCGTGGAGCCCCTTTTTGAGCCGCTTTGGCGCTTTGACTGTCGATGATCGCGGCCGTTGGGCTGGCTTCCCGGCCCTCGCGCTCGCGGGTGGCGACATAGAGTGCGTGGTGGATGCGCTCCAATGTTCCGTCCCAATCCCACAGCATGAAGTACGAATGCGCCGTGCTTTTCGGCGGCAGGTCCTTCGGCAGCGCCTGCCATTGGCACCCGGTCGAGAGCACGTAGAAGATTGCGTTGAGAACCTCGCGAACATTCACCTCGCGCCGACGGCCGCCGCGCTTTGCGGGCGGGATCATCGGCTCAACCAGCACCCATTCGGCATCCGTCAGATCACTCGGATATCGCAGACCATGCCGCACAGCGGCGCGGCGATGTTCAGGTTTCCACATTTCAGCACCCCCAGTCGATGATTCGGGTGCCCCGCAAGGAATCACAAACGATTCATCCGACTCAACAACTTTCGGGATCGGCTCTTTGACACGCATGCTTCAGTGCAATAACGCCTGGCGCGATACTTGGTAAACCTTAGGAGTTACCTTCAATGGCAATCCACAAACCTTCTGGTCCACCGCGACAACTCA
>DATAIA010000620.1:0-10637 GCA_036262895.1 Xanthobacteraceae bacterium | reverse complement strand
ACGTTGAAAAACTTCACGAGCCGCTCGGCCGTCAGAAGTTGCAGCCGGTCGAAACTGTTGCGCGCATGCTCCCACTCCTCTGCGGTAATGCTGCGGTCATTGGCAGCCAGCCAGATCAACAGTTTAGCGGTCGCCCAATTGAACTTCGCTGCTTTGGCAACGATGACAATCATATCCGGCGAATCTTCCAACATCGAGCGCTCGATGGAGCCAATCGGCACGCGACAGATCGCGGCAAGCCCCACAACGGTTTCCTCAAATTTCCGTGCCTTTGCGAACTCGTGAACAACCCTCTCGCCGAGCTTGCCCGATTTTACCAATCCATGAATCGTTGCCTTGGCAGCCGTATAATCGCGCGTTCCGGGATCTGCATCCGATGCAGCTTTGTCAGAGGCGTCTGCCGCGAGGCTGGTTGGATTCGCGGCCGCAATTTTCTCCTGCATTTCGGGAGAAGCATTAGCCATCAACTGCGAGAACTGGTGTTTGGGAATATCCGCTCGCGATCCAACATGAAGGGCCAGTTGCTGATCCTGCTCCGACTTTTTGACAAGGTTCTCAAAGGCGGACGTCGAAAATTTGGCGCCGTTATTTCTCGCAACCGAGCGCACGACTTGCTGATTGCCGCGCTCCACCAGAACATTAGTGACAGCTTCGCTGAGTGATTGCCGCGCAGAAATTGCAAGCAGATGCTGCTGGCCCTTGGAGACGGCCGCCTGCAGGAGATCGGCCTCGGAGAGACGGGTGGAGTGGACAAGGACAGGAGCGGCCACTGCGATTTGATCGTCCGCCGCAAGCGCTTTCACGACCTTTGACGGCGCATTGTCAATGGGTGCGAGATGATTGGACAGTTCAGTCCGCCCGCGCACTTCCAAATCGGTGGCAAGCTTGTACATCACCTCATCAAAGAGCGCGACTTGGTCTTCGGTGTAGCGCTCAGCGCCAGCCATAAACAAATCGGTGACGCGTCGAAGGGTTTCGAGGCGCCGTGCTTGGGATTTGCTGCCGATCGCTTCTTGAATTTCGGCGACCGCGTTCTGCTGGTCGGACATGACCACCCTGAAAAGACGAAATACTCCCGTAAGTCATTATCGGCTTGGATAGTAAATAAACTACTTGCTTTAGTTGAAGGGGATCAGACACAAAATGGTAAGAAACTGTTAACCTTTGGCGGGGCGAACAGTTGGAAAAGCGCTTTATTCTGGAGTTCATCGCTCGGATGGTGCCGCGGCGTCGCCAAGCCGAGTTGCAAATCGACACCGCAAGCCGACACTGGAACACCCATCGTCTTCTTGAAAAACACTGCTCATGGCGGCTTCTGATTCGCAGACTATCTGGGCTACAGCGGCAGCAATGTTCGAACTGCCGCCGCTTAAAATACCAGAAGCAATCTGCAGCCGCCATTTAGCAAGGCGCAACGCGGATATCCGATCATTGGCGCGGACTGACACCTAGTCTAATGTGCAGCCGATTCCCGCCGGGACTACTGCTGCGCAAGTATCACGACCCCCGTCGTTTATATGCCGTTCGGCGCAACAGACATTATGCAGAAGTGACGTTGGCTGGACTCATCAAGGCAATCTGGAGCGCACGATGAGTGATCGCGATAACAAACCTCCGACCGAAGTATGGAACACGGTCCTATTCGATAAATTCTCTCGCTTCCGCTACATTCTTACCGAAGGGCTTTCAGGGCACAGCGATGAGCTGTTTCGCCGCAGCCCTTATCCAAGTGGCGCTCGCGTGCTCGATATCGGTTGTGGCTTTGGAGATACGACGCAGCGCATTGCGGCACAGGTTAATCCGAATGGCAAAGCAGTCGGTGTCGATTGCGCACCCAAGTTCGTGGAAATCGCAACGCACGAAACAAATGAAGCATCGATCAAAAATGCTTCCTTTTTTGTTGCCGACGTAGAGTCGGAGGACCTTCATGGCCCCTACGATTATATTTTTTCTCGTTTCGGCACGATGTTTTTCAATCTGCCGGGAGTGGCGTTGCGCAATATCCGGCGCGCAATGGCTCCCGGCGGCAAACTATCGATGATTGTGTGGCGTCGACGGGAAGATAATCTGTGGCTGCATAAGGCCGAACTTTGCGTGAAGCAAATCGTTCCGGTCATCAAGCCTGAAGACACTAACGAGGTGCATTGCGGCCCAGGTCCGTTTTCGATGGCAAATCAGGAGATGGTAACGGACATACTGCGAAGCGCCGGGTACGAGCAAATTGATTTCTCGCGCTACGACACCGATGTCTGCATCGGCCGCACCCTGGACGATGCAGTTGAGTTTGCCTTCGCATTTGGCCCCGCGGGAGAAATTATTCGTCTCGCGGGAGAAGAAGGTGAGAAGCGCAGACCGCAAGTGACCGCTGCATTACGTGAGACGCTGTCTGCATATCAGCGAGCCGACGGCAGTATCTGGGCTGGTTCAAGTACCTGGTTCATTACTGCCCGGAACCCAGCGCATAATCGTGAAGTGAGCGAGATTCTGGCGCACTGAGTCATAGGTGTGCGGCAACACCGCGCAATGTTTTCAAAAAAGCCGAAGGGAGCAATGAAAAATGCAACAACCAGCAACCATCGATTTAGGGACAATTAAGAAACGGCAGCAGGCCGCCTGGGGCTCGGGCGACTACGCCATCGTCGGCACCACACTGCAGATTGTCGGCGAAATGCTTTGCGAGGCCGTGGACCTGCGCAGCAACCAGCTCGTTCTTGATGTCGCGGCCGGAAATGGCAATGCGACTCTCGCCGCCGCACGCCGGTTTGCCGATGTCGTGTCGACAGATTATGTCGGCACGCTTCTTGATCTGGGGCGCGAACGCGCAAAAGCGGAACGTCTGCCGGTCACGTTCCAGGAAGCCGATGCGGAAGCTCTCCCATTTCCCGATGCAAGCTTCGATGTCGTTCTGTCCACCTTTGGCGTTATGTTCACGCCGAACCAAGAGCAGGCCGCCAAAGAACTCAGCCGCGTCTGCCGCGCGGGCGGAAAAATCGGACTGGCAAACTGGACGCCGGAGGGTTTTATCGGCCAGTTGTTTAAAACGATCGGCAAATACATTCCTCCGGCCCCCGGCGTGAAATCGCCCGCGCTTTGGGGGACCAAGGCCCATCTTGAGGCGCTATTTGGCTCATCGGCAAACGTTGCGATTACGAGCCGGAACTTTGTGTTCCGCTACAGATCGCCCAAACATTGGTTTGAGGTTTTCCGTAGCTACTACGGTCCGGTTTTGAAGGCCTTCGAAGCGCTTGATGCGAGCCGAGGCGCGGAACTTGAAGCCGATATTTATGCTCTGCTCGATAAGTTCAACGCCGCCAAGGACGGGACGCTGGTGCTCCCCAGCGAATACTTGGAAGTGGTCGCAACGAAAAACGACTAATTTTCAGCCCGTGCAAATTGTGCCTATCCGCCGGAATCACCCGCACGGATGGGCACTTCTAAATTTTCTAACAATATTCGATCACATCAAGCGAACAGCCGAGCCTCCCACCAGAAGGCAGCGCTACGGATCAAAATTTGACTGAACTGCGAACGCCCAGCACAAACGCGTCTTGCACAGGCACGCCCAAATTCTTGGGATCCGGCACCTTGCCCCCGGGATAGACGATGTATTGCAAGTCGGGCTGCACGGTCCACCACGGCGTCATTTGCAAGATATAGCTTAGCTCGAAAACCGTCTCTGCGGTACGGATCGGAAAGGGCGAGCCGTTCAACAAGAATGTATCTCGATCGAGCGCCGCGGCGTCCTTGCTGATGTTGGAATGAGCGACGCCCAGCGTAAGCGTATCGTCGGCCCGACCGGGAACTAGGCCTTTAAAGCCAACCCCGCCATCGACATACCAGGACACGAGATTGCGATCGGATGGCGCAAACCCTCCTCGCACGAAAACACTGGCGCTCCTCTCATCACCGCGCCAGAGCATCTGATCGATGACGCCATACATACCCCAATCGCCCTGGCGATTGAGGCGGTCAGGCGTCGGCGTCGTCGCCAGCGTAAGAATGGCGCCGGTCGCCGGATCGATTCCGAAATGCTGGTCCGCGAAATTGCCCGTGTGGTACCACGCGCCAAGCTTATAGGCTGCGGCCAACCCTTTTGCGTCTTTTTCCTGATTGACCTGATATTGCGCCTCGCCGATCCAGAATGCGCCGCCGCTGAAGCTGAAGGCCGTTCCGTACCGATTGCAGACTTGCGGAAAATTGTTGCAATTCGCGCCGGCGGGATCGCCGCTGAACACGGCCGCAAGAATCGAAAAATCCTCCGTGGGGTTGACCTGCAAACGCACGCCCGGTGTCGCCAGGGGATAGGCCGGTCCGCCGCTCGGCAAATTTGCCGACATGATCGTCGCCCAACCAAAGGTGCCGTTGATCAAACCGCCAGCCGTGTTGCTGACCAGAAATTCGTCATCGGCGGCAAGCTGACCAATGCGCACAGAAGCGGATTTACCGAAATCCTGCTGAAACCACGCCGTAAACAAACGGGTGGTCGCGAGTGCATCGATATTGCTGGGATCGGCAATGCTGCCAACCAGATCGGCTGCGTTGCGGCCGCCATTATGGATTTGAAAGGCCCGCACGTGCGCCTTGCTGCCGGTCCAGCCAAACAGCTTTTCCAGATCGGCGTTGATCATGGCGTCGAACCGGCCTTCGAAGCTGGTTCCGCGCTGCAATCCGCCGGATGGAACACTGAACGTCTCGCCGATGTAATTGAGGCCGAACTCGATGCCTTTCTTTTCCAAAGCCGTCCGCGAGCCGCCCCAGTCTCCGGTCAAGGTTTCTTGCGTCCAGATCGGCGGTTCCTTCACGGCCTGCGCGCTGGCGGCATCAATTCCGCCCACAACCGCGGTCAGTGTCAGCATGACGAGCAGAAACCGGAAGTTTGTCATTGGCTTCGGAGGGATCGAATCAATCGGCCTATCGAGTACGGCGGACGGGTTCATTGCCAATTCCTTCGTTCGGTTCCCGCGAAACTAGCCCGCTCTCGACCTGAACAAAGGGCTGCCGATCGTTTCGAGAATCTCGTTATGGCAGAGGCTTACCCGAACAAGCAACAGCGGCATCGAACGAACGCTACATCAATTCCGGACGCCTGCATCCGACAATCGATCTCTCGTTATGGCTGCCTTTTATTTAGGCTTATCGACCGCGCCGCCGCTCTCGACCCAATCTTTGAAGGCGCCGAGATTGTAGACGTCTTGATAGCCTAAGTCCTTGAGCAGCTTGCCGCTGAGTGCAGAGCGTCCGCCCGAGGCACAATAAACGATCAAGGTCTTGTCCTTCGAGAAACTCTTATCGTGCGAAGGCGATTCGGGATCGGCGCGGAACTCCAGCAAGCCACGGGAGATGTGCGTTGCGCCGGCAACCTTCCCGCTCTGTTGGACTTCCAGTCCATCGCGAACGTCCACCACGAGAGCATTGCCCTTCGCGATCATTTCCTTCGCCTGAGCGGGAGTGATTTTCGGAACCGCGGCGTTCGCAGCTTCCATCATCTGCTTGACTGACGTTGCCATGAGGGGCCTCTCAAAAGAGATGTGCTTATACCGCGCCTTGAGCCAAATGGCGCGCCGGAAGGGATTCGAACCCCTGACCCCCAGATTCGAAGTCTGGTGCTCTATCCAGCTGAGCTACCGGCGCCAGAGCGGAGGCCTACCCCAATCGAGGCTTGACGCCAAGCCCTTTACCTAGGCTCGAGCCCTTTGCCGGGCCTGATCCCGCTGTCGGGATCAACCCTGTTTGGTAATGCCACGAATATCGACTTGACCCGCCGGGGGGATTGGGCCATCGCGTTGCTGCTCCCCGTGCGGGAACCCTGAATGGGACCCCACATTCGCAGATCCTGGTCCCATGTTAACGATCAGGATCCGGCTCGGTTTGAGGCGACAAGCGCCTCGACCCGGTGGTGCGGCTCGCCCGTGATTATCTTCAAATGAGTGGAAGCGGCGAAACTGTCGAAGCCCTTTAAGGATTGATGTTCGATGAATGAGGCTGCCAGCAATATCGAGCGTGCTCAAAGTTTCTCGCCTGAATCGGTGGTGGTCGTCACGCGCGATCAATTGAAGTCGCTGCCATGCTGGGACAAGAGTTTTGCCTCGGAGCGGAAGGATCATCGCTATTACGAGTTGATTGAAGACACGCTTCATCCCGAGTTCGAGTATCGCTATTTCGCGATTACCGATGCCGACGGGCACGTTTGCGCGATCCAGCCTTTTTTCATTCTGCATCAGGACATGCTGGAGGGCGTCGATCCGCGCATCAAGGCATGGGTCAGTGCGGTTCGGCGTTTCTGGCCACGCTTCATGCAAATTCGCACGCTCATGGTTGGCTGTGTCGCCGGGGAAGGCCATCTCGATGGCGAGAGCGATGCGGCTCGGGATCGCAATGCCAGCATCTTCGCAGCGAACATCGTCGCATCCGCGCGCAAGCTGAAAACGCCCTTGATTGTGCTGAAGGAATTCCCGTCTCAATATCGGAATTCCTTGAAAGCATTTCTCGACTACGGCTTTGCACGACTACCGAGCTTTCCGATGACAAAGCTCAACATCGATTACAAAGATTTCGATGACTATGCCTGGAATGCTCTGACCAGCGTGATACGCCAGAGGCTACGCAAAAAATTCCAGGCAGCCGAGAAGTCTTCCCCCATAACGATGACTGTCGCGCACGACATCACGTCAATGATCGAGGAAATCTACCCGCTTTATTTTTCGGTCTACGAGCGTTCAAATTTCCACTTCGAAAAGCTGACCAAGGAATATTTCTGCGAAATCGGCCGCCGCATGCCTGACAAGGTTCGGTTTTTCATATGGCGGCAGAACGACCGTGTCGTCGCGTTCTCCTTCTGCATGGTCGAGGGTGACGCCATCTATACCGAATACATCGGGCTCGATTACAAAGTCGCGATTGATCTGCATCTCTATCACTACATGATCCGCGACACGATCAACTGGGCCATTGCCAACGGCTACAAATGGTTTCGCAGCAGCGGTCTCAACTACGAGCCGAAACGCGGACTGCGCGCACTGCTTGATCCGCTTGATCTTTATGTTCAGCACACCTCACCGATTGCCAATCGAATTCTCAAACGGTTTCTGCCGTGGCTCGAACCCACCCGCTACGACAAGGTTCTGCCGCGGTTTCCAAATTATGGGGAGTTGTGGGTGAAAGATTGAGCAACGCGGCCATGCGCATCCGCAGAGGCATTGTCGCAGATGATGCACCTCTCTATTTGCACTTTATCTGTTTCATTGCGCGGGATTCAACGCGATGCTCACAAGGCATCCGATCATTTAAGTTACTGATCTTTATCCTCTAATTTCCTGCGACCATTCGGTTAGGCAGAAAACTTGACAGGAGCCTGAAGGTGCGGAATCTATAAGAACAAACCATGAACATGGAAAGCCGATTCCGTGCGGGCAATCCCTTCTCTTTCCGCCTTGCGCGACCTTCGACGCACCGTCGCGGAGATTGGCCGCGACCATTTCATTGAGACGGGAGACCGCTCGCTACGCTTCGGCCTCGATCCGGTTGATGACGTGCTTGGAGGCGGGCTTGCTTTCGGTGCCTTGCACGAACTTGCGCCATCGGCCCCGGTACATATGGGCGCAACGACCGGGTTTGCCCTGGCGCTTGCGGCAGGTGCCGGCAGCAGCACAAACAAACAAATCCTTTGGATCCACTCGGCCTTTGCAAGCTCTGAAAGCGGGCATCTCTATGGACCCGGCTTTGAAACATTCGGACTTGCCTGCGAGCATTTTGTCATCCTGCAAGTCTCGCGCGCCATTGATGCGCTGTGGGCAATGGAAGAGGCTCTCAAATGCCGTGCCGTTGCTTCGGTCATAACCGAACTCACCGGTGACGGACGCGCCGCCGACCTCACGGCGACCCGCCGCCTTGCCCTGGCGGCACGGGAAGGCGGTGGATTGGGTTTATTGCTGCGGCATCAAACATCGGCGGTTCCGAGCACCGCATCGACTCGTTGGGCCGTTGCATCCGCACCCAGCACACCGGATCGCTTCGGCGGATTCGGTCCTCTCAGTTTCGACCTTTCCCTTCTTAGAAATCGGCGCGGACCACGCGGCCGATGGATGTTGTCATGGGATCAACATGAGCACGCTTTCACCTTCCCGACGTTACCTCGCGCTGTGGCTGCGGCGGATAGCGACGGATCGCATCGAACTTGGCCGCTCGCCCGAACCGGATGATGAATCAGCACGCATCGAACGCGCGCTGGTCATCGTCGACCAGGTCAAAAACGCACAGCGAATCGTTGCGCTGAACGATGAGGCTGAACGGCTTGGGCTTGCCGTCAACATGGCCCTTGCCGATGCGCGCGCGATGTATCCAACACTCGACGTCGCGCCGGCTGATCCCGAGAGCGATCGGCATTTGCTCGAACGGATTGCGGATTGGTGCGATCGCTATACGCCGCTTGTCGGCCTCGATCAGACTGACGGACTTGCGCTGGATATTACGGGGTGCGCGCACCTGTTTGGCGGGGAAGTAGCGCTCTGCCGCGATCTTGTCCGGCGCCTGGTGCTGAAGGGCATCACGGCCCGCCTTGCGATTGCCGACACATTCGGAGGCGCCTGGGCCATGGCGCGCTATGGCGCTTCATCAATTGTGCCTCCAGGAGACATCAAAGCCGCATTGGCTCCGCTGCCGGTTGCCGCCTTGCGAATTGCGCCGGATATTGTTCAAGCGCTGAACCAGGCCGGTCTCAAGCGCGTAGCAGATCTGATCGAGCGTCCGCGCGCGCCGCTTGCTGCCCGGTTCGGACAGAAACTCATTGCGCGCATCGATCAGGCGCTTGGGGCTAACGACGAACCGATCAGGCCTCGTCTTCCACTGCCCTCTTATGTGGTGGAGCAGCGGTTTGGCGAGCCCATCGTCCTCACACAAGATGTGCTTGGCACCATCGAGCAGCTTGCATGCAAGCTTTGCCATCTGATGGAACCGCACGGTGAAGGCGCGCGGTTGCTGCAAGTGGCTCTGTTTCGCACGGATGGCAAAGTCGAGCGGATTGATATGAGAACCGGGCAGGTGCTGCGCGATGCAATCCGCATCCGCCGTTTGTTTGCCGACAAGCTTGCTGCAACTGACGATCATGATGAATTGAATTTTGGATTTGATATCGTTCGCCTCTCCGCTTTAGTGACGGAGCGAATTGAGCTCATCCAGACCGGTCTCGATACGGCTGACCATAGCGCCGATCTTGCCCATCTGATCGATCGGTTGGGCGCGCGTTTCGGCCTGCAACGGATCATCCGTCAGGTTCCCCAGGATACATACATCCCGGAATTCGCGATCGCGGCACTGCCCGCGCATGCATTCAAAACAACAGCGTGCGTGAGCGGGCCCTCATGCGAACAGCAAAGCCCGGTCCCGCTTCGTCCGATTCGCCTGTTTGAACGCCCCGAACCGATCCGAGCCATTGCCGAAGTTCCCGATGGGCCGCCCGTGCGGTTTCAGTGGCGTCACGTCATGCACGAAGTTGCTATGGCCGAAGGCCCCGAGCGTATCGCCATGGAGTGGTGGCGCAACGATCGTGGGCAAGCACTCACGCGCGACTATTTTCGGGTCGAGAGCCGGCAAGGCGCGCGCGTCTGGCTTTATCGCGAGGGACTTTATGGACGTGAAACGGCGCAGCCGTCCTGGTTTCTCCATGGTTTGTTTGCGTAACGATGAACGGATGCCAGGAGCGGTTATATGAGCGGCTACGCTGAACTGGCGGTCACGACCAACTTCTCCTTCCTGCGCGGTGCATCCGCCGCCGAGGAACTGGTCGCACAAGCGAAGGAACTGGGACTTTCCGGCATCGGCATTGCCGATCGCAATACCGTTGCCGGCGTGGTGCGCGCCCATGTGGCCATCAAAGAGCTTTTGCCTAAAGAAGCAGGCTTGAAGCTTGCCGTCGGCGCGCGTCTGGTGTTTGCCGACGGCACGCCCGACATTCTTGCTTATCCCGCCAGTCGCCAGGGATGGGGGCATCTTTGCCGGTTGCTTACATCAGGCAAACTGCGCGCGGGAAAAAGCGATTGCATTCTCACAATCCAGGATCTGCTTGATCGCATTACGGCATTGAATCTCATTGTTTGTCCGCCCCAGCAGTTCAAACCCAAGGCGCTGCTGGAATTGCTCGCTCGGCTCAATAAAGTCGCGCGTGGTTCGATCTGGCTTGGCACCAGCATGCTTTATCGGGGCGATGATAGCGCCCGGCTGGCGCGGCTCGCCTCAATTGGCGCCGAAGCTGATATCCCGCTGATCGCGATTGGTGACGTGCTCTACCACGTGCCGGAACGTCGCGCGCTCCAGGATGTCGTCACCTGCATTCGCGAGCATTTGACGATCGATCAGGCTGGACGGCGCCTGGAAATGAATGCCGAGCGGCACCTTAAATCGCCGGCGGAAATGGTGCGACTGTTTCGTAAGGCACCGTCAGCGATTTTAGAAACGCAACGCTTTCTCAAACAATGTGATTTTTCTCTTGATCAACTCCAATACGAATATCCCGACGAGACGCGGGAAGGCTATGCGACACCGCAACAGGCATTAGTGGCGTTGACCGAACAAGGAATGCGCCGGCGCTTCCCGGATGGCATTCCCCTAAAAGTCCAGAAGGCCCTCGCCCACGAACTTGCCCT
>DATAIA010000619.1:0-5373 GCA_036262895.1 Xanthobacteraceae bacterium | reverse complement strand
GGCGCGGTAATTTCAACGGCACGTTCGACGATTTGATCTGTCAGGCACTGCTGCAGGAGCGCGACGCGGAAATTGCGCTCTCGCCGGGCTTCCGCTGGGGCACCAGCATATTGCCGGGCCAAGACATTACGTTTGAGGGCGTCACCAATGCGACCGCGATCACCTATCCCGCCGTGTATCGCATCGGCATGACGGGCGCGCGGCTGAAAGAGATCATCGAGGACGTCGCCGACAATCTCTTCAACGTCGATCCCTATTATCAGCAGGGTGGCGACATGGTGCGGATCGGCGGCCTCTCTTACGCGATCGATATTGCGAAGCCGCAGGGTCAGCGGATTTCGGACATGCGGCAGATCAAGACCGGCGCGCCCATCGACCCCTCAAAGGAATATCAAGTGGCGGGCTGGGCCAGTGTCAATGAGGGAACAGAAGGACCGCCTATCTGGGAGGTGGTTTCGAACTACGTGACACGGCAGCAGACCGTCCGACTTGAGCCGAATCGAGCCGTCAAAGTCTCCGGAGTGTGAGATCGATGCCGAAGATCGATGGACAGTCTCGACGCAGTTTTCTGGCAGCGGGTGCCGGCGTTGCGGCCTCGATGCTGACAAAGCCGGCAGGCGCCGGCGGCAATCCCGCCAACCAGCCGCCGAATGTGCCGGAATGGACAAAGGTTCTCGGCGAGGGCGTCGCGGTGCGGCCCTACGGCAAGCCGTCGAAATTTGAAAAAGACGTCATCCGGCGCGACGTCGAATGGTTGACGGCTTCGCGGGAATCCTCGGTCAGCTTCACTCCATTGCACGAGCTTGAAGGGATCATCACGCCGAACGGGCTCTGCTTCGAGCGTCACCACGGCGGCATTGCGGAGATCGATCCTGCCGATCATCGGCTGATCATCCACGGCTTGGTGGAGCGTCCACTGATCCTTACGCTGGAAGAGCTGATGCGCTATCCGCGCGTCAACCGCATCCACTTCATGGAATGCGCTGCTAATTCCGGTATGGAGTGGCGCGGTGCCCAGCTCAACGGCTGTCAGTTCACGCACGGCATGATTCATTGCGTGCAGTACACGGGCGTATCTGTTCGTACATTGCTTGAAGAGGCGGGCATCAAGAGCAACGGCAAATGGCTGTTGGTCGAAGGCGCGGATTCCGCCGCGATGGAGCGCAGCCTTCCCATCGAGAAGGCGCTCAACGATTGCATCATCGCCTACAAGATGAATGGCGAAGCGCTGTATCCCGAGCAGGGATATCCGATGCGTCTCGTCGTGCCGGGCTGGCAGGGCAATCTCTGGATCAAATGGCTGCGCCGGATCAAGGTGGGCGATCAACCCTGGCACACCCGCGAGGAGACGTCGAAATACACCGATCTCTTGCCGAACGGAAAGGCTCGCCGCTTCACCTGGGCTATGGACGCGAAGTCGGTGATCACAAGCCCAAGTCCGCAGGCTCCAATCCGCCACGGCCAGGGCTTCACCATCGTTTCGGGACTGGCGTGGAGTGGCAACGGCAAGGTCAAGCGCGTCGATGTCTCGCTTGATGGCGGCCGCAACTGGCGGCCCGCCCGGCTTGATGGTCCCATTCTGGATAAGGCGCTGACCCGTTTCTACTACGAGTTCGATTGGAACGGCGAGCCGCTGTTGTTGCAATCACGCGTGCAGGATGAAACCGGGTACGTGCAGCCGAGCAAAGCCGAGCTGCGCAAGATCCGCGGTGTCAATTCGATCTACCACAACAACGGCATCCAGACCTGGCACGTACAGGCCAATGGCGAGGTCGAAAATGTCGAAGTCGCCTAGAATATTTGGCGCCGCATTGCTCGCGTGCGTAGTTGCAACGCAGGTGCTGGCTCAGAGCAAAGCGCCTCGGTACAACATCGGGCGCACGCCGACTGCGCAAGAAATTCTTGGTTGGGACATCGACGTCCGTCCCGACGGCCGGGGCTTGCCGGAGGGCAAGGGCACGGTTGCTCAGGGCGAGAAACTGTTCATGGACAATTGCGCCGTCTGCCACGGCGAGTTTGGCGAAGGTGCCGGCCGATGGCCGGTGTTGGCTGGCGGAAAGGGTTCGCTGACCAGCGACAATCCGGTCAAGACGGTGGGCTCCTACTGGCCTTACGCCTCTACCGTATTCGACTACGTCCGCCACGCTATGCCCTATGGCAACGCGGAGTCATCCTCGGTGGATGAATATTATGCGCTGGTCGCTTACGTGCTCTATCTCAATGACGTCATCACCGATCAGAACTTCGAGCTGAACAACAAGAATCTCGCCTCGATCAAGATGCCGAACGAGCAGGGCTTTGTGATGGACGACCGCGCGACCACAGAGAAATCCTTCTGGCAGAGGAACCCCTGCATGAAGGATTGTCTCGGGCCAGTGAAGATCACGGCGCGCGCCGTTGCAATCGACGTAACCCCGGAGGATGCCAAGACCGGGAAATCGCGAGGGGTGGAATAGCCATTGCGGAGGAGATGCGTATCGAGCCATCGCCGCAAGCAGAAGTCTTTTAAGAAATCAATATATGAAATCCTATTAAGTATTTGTTTTTCAACATAAAAATATGAATTTGATCGCATCAATACTGCCAAAGCCCCCTCACGTGAAACACCGCCCCTAAAATCCTGAAGCGGGCAATTTCTCTTCTGAATCCAAGGTCTTTCCTTGCATCAAAGGGCCGGCGCCGTTATAAGCCCACCCATTCCACACGCGGACCGAGGCCTCGTGTTCTGCCCGGAAGGTTGCAAGACCTCTCGGAACAGCAGTCCCACATGGCCATCCGGTGGTTTCCGGCAACTCCAAACGTCGCCTGGAACTCACGGGTCCGCGGAGGCTCAAAACCGGAGAATTGATATGGCTCTTCCTGACTATTCGATGCGTCAGCTGTTGGAAGCTGGCGTTCACTTTGGCCACCAGGCCCATCGTTGGAACCCGAAGATGGCGAATTACATCTTCGGAACCCGCAACAACATCCACATTCTCGATCTCGCACAGACCGTGCCGATGCTGCACCGCGCGCTTCAGGCGGTGAGCGACGTGGTTGCGCGCGGTGGACGCATTCTGTTTGTCGGCACCAAGCGTCAGGCACAGGATACGATTGCCGACGCCGCAAAGCGTTCGGCGCAGTATTACGTCAACTCGCGCTGGCTCGGCGGCACGCTGACCAACTGGAAGACGATTTCGCATTCGATCCAGCGGTTGCGTAAGCTCGAAGACATGCTCGGGTCCGATCAGGCCCACGGCTACACCAAGAAAGAGCGGCTCACGCTGACCCGTGAGAAGGAAAAGCTCGATCGCGCGATTGGCGGCATCAAGGACATGGGCGGCATTCCCGACCTGATGTTTGTTATCGACACCAACAAAGAAGATATCGCGATCAAAGAAGCGCGTCGGCTTGGCATTCCGGTCGCCGCGATCGTCGATACCAATTGTGATCCTGCCGGTATCACCTTTCCGATACCGGGTAACGACGACGCAGCGCGTGCACTCACGCTTTATTGTGATCTCGTGGCAAAGGCCGCGATTGACGGCATCTCGCGCGCCCAGGGCGAAATCGGTATCGATGTCGGTGCTTCCGAGAAGCCCGTCGTCGAAGTGCTTCCCGAAGTAACCAAGAGCGGCTTCCAGCCTCTGCCTGGACCGCGCGGCGTTGCCGACGATCTCAAGAAGCTCACCGGCGTGTCTCCGGCAATTGAGAAGATGCTCACCGACGCTGGTATCTTCCACTTCTGGCAGATTGCCGATTTTACGCAGGACGATGCGCGCAAGATTGGCGATGAAGTCGGTCTGCCCGGTCGCGTCGATGGCTGGATTGCACAGGCCAAGGCGTTCACGGCCGAGTAAAATTGCGTGGCGACGGACGGCGCCAATGCCGTCCGTTTCTACAAGGCGCGATCGAGAACGATCGCGCCGATATGGAAATGGCGCGACCCGGTTTCCGGTGAGTTCGCGCTCATTCAGTTGGAAAATGCTGTCGCGCGTAATCCGCGATGACGTCTAAAAAACGGGACTGCATTCAATGGCGAACATCACCTCTGCAATGGTGAAGGAACTCCGCGAAAAGACTGGCGCGGGCATGATGGACTGCAAGGCGGCGCTCACTGAGACTGCCGGCGACCTGGAAGCAGCCGTTGATTGGTTGCGTAAGAAGGGGCTTTCCAAGGCCGCCAAGAAAGCCGATCGCGTTGCAGCCGAAGGTCTGATCGGGATCGCCCTTGAAGGCACGAAGGGTATCGTCGTCGAGGTGAATTCGGAAACGGACTTCGTCGCGCGCAACGATCATTTCCAAGGCCTCGTCAAGATGATCGCGCACGCCGGGCTCAAGGCCGGCGCCGACGTTGAGGCCATCAAGGCGGCGCCTGCAGGCAGCGCGACGATTGGGGACGCGATTTCGTCTGCAATCGCGACAATCGGTGAGAACATGACGCTGCGCCGTGCAGCCCTTCTCTCCGTGCAGAGCGGCATTGTCGCAAGCTACGTCCACAATCAGATCATCGATGGCCTCGGCAAAATCGGCGTGATTGTTGCGCTGGAATCGACAGGCAAGCAGGACGAGCTTCTTTCGCTTGGTCGTAAGCTTGCCATGCATGTCGCCGCGGCAAATCCGCAGGCGCTTGACGCGGCAAGCATTGATCCGGCGGTTGTCGCTCGTGAGCGGGACGTGCTCGCCGACAAGGCCCGTTCCTCGGGCAAGCCGGCGAACGTTATTGAAAAGATCGTCGAGTCCGGCCTCAAGACTTTCTATAAAGAGATCACACTGGTCGAGCAGGCCTACATCCACGATTCCGGCAAGTCGGTTGCTCAAGCGATCAAAGAGGCTGAGGGGACTGTCGGCGGGCCTATCAAACTTGTTGGCTTCGTGCGGTTTGCGCTCGGGGAAGGCATTGAGAAGCAGGGATGCGATTTCGCGGCCGAAGTTGCTGCCGTGGTCGGTCAACGCTGAGTTCGGTTCCTGCCGAATTCTGGTAGCCTGTTGCGTCGCCAGTACAAATCGGGTCGTCTAGAGCATGATCCGGAAAAGTGGAAACCGGTTTTCCGAAAAGATCATGCTCAAACGAACGGATAGAGCGCGATGGCGATTCAATCTTCTCATCGCGCTCTAGCGCATGATCCGCTCGCGCTCTGAGCGGACGGGAGCGATCGCACCATGGGTGAGCCTGCTTATAAGCGCGTCATCGTCAAAGTATCGGGGGAGGCGCTCGTCGGCCCCAATGGCGACAATATTCATCAGCCGACGGTCGACCAGATCGCGGCCGATCTTGTCGCAGCACGCAAGCTTGGCGTGACCATCGGTGTCGTGATTGGTGGCGGCAATATCTGTCGCGGTGGCCAGATCGCCGAAAACGGCATGTCCCGGGCCACCGGCGACACGATGGGA
>DATAIA010000618.1:0-1796 GCA_036262895.1 Xanthobacteraceae bacterium | reverse complement strand
GCGGTTCGACGCGAGCCCGGCGATGCCGATCTCGAGACGGTCGCCTTCATCGCACGCATCCTGAAGGAAGATGACGCCCGATTTGCATCGGCTGCAGCCCTGGAGTTTCGCACGCGGTTCCAGCAGCTAACCGGCCCGTTGATGGCGAAATCGCTGGAAGACACACTGTTTTACCGGCACAATGCTGTGTTGGCGCTCAACGAGGTGGGTGCGGAGCCGATGCCGCGCAGCTTTTCAGTTGAACGCTTCCATGCTGAGATGTCGGAACGTCTCGCCACGCAACCCGATGGCCTGTCCGCGACGTCGACGCATGACACCAAGCGCGGCGAAGACGCCCGCGCGCGCCTTTACAGCCTCACCGAGGCTCCCGGCATCTGGGTGGAGGCGGTTGACCGCTGGCGCGGCATGAGCCGGGCCAACGTCCAACATCTACCCGACGGCCCGGCACCGGAGCCGGCAGTCGAATGGATGATCTACCAGGCGCTCGCCGGGGCCTGGCCTGTCGGCCTTGTCGCGGATGACGACGAAGGCATTCAGGCTCTTCAAGAACGCTTCCTGCCCTATCTCGAAAAGGCGTTGCGGGAGGCCAAACTGCGCACGAACTGGGGTGAGGTGAATGACGCCTACGAGGCAGCCGTCCTCGACTACGCCCGCGCACTCCTGTCGCCTGACAACAGGGGGTTCAAGACCGATTTCGTAGAAACGCTGCAACCCTTTATTCGCGCGGGGCTCGCAAACAGCCTCACCCAGACGCTGATCAAACTGGCGGCACGGGGCGTCGCCGACATCTACCAGGGAAGCGAGGGCCACGATTTCAGCCTTGTCGATCCAGATAACCGCCGGGAGCCGGAATTCGCGGCGTTAGAAGAGCAGCTCCCGTCTCTATTTTTCGGCTCAGACCGCGGCAACACCGATTGGCAGACAGCCGGTTTCAAGCAGCAACTCGTCTCGGCCCTGCTTGGCCTTCGACATCAGGCGCCCGGTCTCTTTAGGAAAGGTAACTACCTGCCCTTGGCTGCCACTGGGGATGGCGCGCAAAGGATAGTGGCCTTCGCGCGGTCCGTTTCAGATCATGCCCTGATCGTCGTCGCACCCCGGCTTGTCTTCAACGTCCTGCATGCACCCGCAACGTCGCAGGTGCTGCGTCTGGCCCAGCCGGAGATTGCTCTGCCACCGGTCCTTGCGAACCGCACCTATCGCAACCTGTGGAGCAGCGCCAGGGTTCAACTCGCGAAGACCCTTACGGTCGATCTGCGGGAGAATGAGCCCTTTATGGTTCTATGGGCAGAGTAGCTCCTGCATAGGACGCGCCACCGGCATTGCCCCGGGGATCTGGAAGCCGTCGAACCCATCTGGTGGGCGGCGGCGGCATTGGCGCTCGACGACCTGCATACGCAGGCGCTCGGGTTTCGGGGCCGGAACTTTTCCGCGGGCCTTCAAGTTTCTGGCGAGGCATCCGCGCCCTATCATGAAATTTATCACCAGGGCGCGCGGCCCTAATCAGATTAGCGGCGCCGGCCGCCACGCGAGGGCTGCGTCGCGCCGATGGAAAGGCAGATTATGGAAACAACAGCGGAATCAATTGCCGCCACGCCGACGGCGCTCGCCCAGTTGGGCACGCTTGCCATTCACTATGGTCTATCACTTGCGGGTGCCCTGGTGCTCCTCGTGGGGGGATGGATACTTTCGGGGTTCGTGAGCCGGTGGGCCTATAAGGGCCTCTCACGCATTCACGGCATTGATGAGACCTTGGCCCGCTTCTTTGAAAATGTCCTGCATTACGGCCTCCTGATCCT
>DATAIA010000617.1:0-2367 GCA_036262895.1 Xanthobacteraceae bacterium | reverse complement strand
GTCAATATAGAATATACACCAAAGTTGTTACTTTGGTAACACGTGCGGTACGCGTAATAATGCAAATATAAATGCCAGATAAACTCAATAGAACATGTGACCATGGGCACATCTAGTACGGCATCACTACTCGGCGCAGATCAGGACCAGGAGCCGCGTAGTGTCTCTACATCGCGGGATGCGCTATGGGTTTCGGGCGCTCGTCTGGTCAGTCAGCTCTGCGGTATCGGTACGTTGCTCGTCGCGGCCCGCGTCCTCTCACCGGCCGACGTTGGCGTCTTTGCCATGGTCTCCTCGACCGTGTTGCTGCAATCGAAGATTGCCGAAGCCGGATGGAGCGAATACCTGATTGCTGCGCCGCACGATCGAGAGCTGCCCGGTACGGTCCTTTTTTGCGCGCTTGCAAGCGGTTTCGCCTTCACCATCCTTGGCCTGATCGGGCTTGCCGTTTCGCTCGTCTGGCTGGCACCCACCGGATCGATCTTTGTCACTCTCTTGCTGCTGATGGCGACCATCGTGCCCGGAACGTTCATTATCTGCCAAAGCGGCGTACTGGTCAGGGGACGACGCCTGCGTGAACTTGCCTGTTATCAGGCGGCCTCGGAGTTTACGGGCCTTCTGGTGACGACCGGGGGACTGTTGCTCGGCTGGGGCATTGTCGCGCTCGCGGCAGGACGCTGTTGCGTCGTCATCGTCGCTCTCCTGATGTCGACGGGCTTTGCGCGCTGGCTTCCGCGCTTCGAATTCCAACTAACAACCGCCCGCGAGGCGCTTGCCTATTCTACACGGCTCCTGGCGTCACGCCTGATGCAGTTCGCGCAAAGTTATGGTGCGGAATTCCTGATCGTGTTCTTCATCGGCGCGACGGAGGTCGGCCTTTACAGAATGGCAAGCCGCATCGTCGGCGCGGTCACAGAGCTTATTTCCGAACCCGTGCGAATGCTGGCATGGAGTTATTTCTCCCGCCAGCAGAGTGCGGCGGGCGGCGGGGCGGAAGGCCTCAGCCGGCTCACGGGATTGATAATGGCGGCTACCGCATTTGCCGCTCTTCCCGTCTTCATGGGGCTTGCCGTCGTATCCGAGCAGCTCGTCAGCGTGCTGCTTGGGGTCCAGTGGCTCGCGGCCGCCCCAGTACTCATCCTTTTGGCAGCTGCGCGCGGCATTGCCGTCATCCAGATGCTCAACGAACCCGTACTCAGCATTATCGGCCGGGTCTCCCTGTTGCCACGGCTGAATATGCTGTTCACGGCAACAAGCCTCGCCTGCCTTGCGATTGCCGGCTGGGTCCGCCCGGACCTCGTCAATATCGCGATCGCGCAGGTCGTGGCTGCGGCATTGACCACCTCAATCTCTCTCTACTTCCTGCAGCGCGGCACGGGTTTCCGTTGGCCCTCCCTGTTGCGCAGGGTTCTTCCCGCCGGGCTGGGCGCCTGCGTCATGGTCGGCGCCGTCGGTCTTGCCCTGCATGTGACAGGCGGCAGCCTGCATTTGCCCTTGGTGGACTTGTTGATGGGGGTTGTGGTTGGCTTGCTTGCTTATGTCGTCATCGCGTGGTCCAGCGGTCGCGCCCTGATGGCGGAGCTGAACCATGTCACAGGTGCGCGCTAGCGGTCCGGATGCTGATGCCCTCTAAAACCGAGCTTTGGTCGAGCGCCTCGACCGTGCAGTGGGGAACGAGATGCCCACTCGATTGTCTGTCGCGTGAGATTCCGGGCACAAGGCGGGATGTATCGGCGAGCTTCGAACTTATGACCGCTGAGCGCGTTCTCATCTTGCGATAATCGACCCGCCGGATGGAGGTGCCCATGACGGATATACGAACGCGCGGATTCAAAACGAAAGCCGAGGTTGATGAACATCTTGCCGATATCGAAAAGGCGGCCGAAGCGGAGGAGGCTATGTTGCCGCGGGTCGGTCAATCGGCGGAGGAGCAGGAGACTGCCGAGCTCGCAAGATTGCAGGCGGACCTGACGTCGTTGCGCCGACGCGTCGCTCTCCTCCGCGAGCAGGCAAAGACCGCCATTTCGACACGCGCCCAATCGGCGGATGGGAGAGCCAATCAGCGGCTTGCGAACTATCCCTGGCTGAAACTCGCCGGTATCGTTGCCGTGACGCTCCTGGTGGCGGCACGGTCCAGGTCACTGCCTTCTTCTGGCATGACAGTGATGCCTCTCACCTTTTTGCGTTCTCGCTAAGGGTGATCAGCCGAAGCGAATAATTGACGGGGAGTTCGGCGATACCGGGATCGATCGCGTGTGGGCGATTGCCGAACTCTCCACGTCGATCAGACACGATCTTCCACGAACTGTTCTGCCCCCTCCACCGGCTGTAGCCAGGGTTCGCGCCGCTTGATCCAAAGCTCGTAGG
>DATAIA010000616.1:0-3556 GCA_036262895.1 Xanthobacteraceae bacterium | reverse complement strand
TGCTTTTTGAATCCGGTGGTGCGCAAGTTGGCGATGTTGTTGGAGATCACCTGAACGTTGAGTTCCTGTGCCGCCATCCCTGTCGCCGCGGTGTAGAGAGCGCGCATGATTTAAATTCCTTTAGAATTACGGACGGGCTTCATTCAATGAATGAGCGCTACGCAGGAACGTCGGCGAGCTTCTCGATCGCGGATTTGTGCAGATCGCTCTGCTGCTGCAACAGGGTCGCTATTTGCGTGTAGGTGCGCGTCACTTCGATCATGCGGCTCATTTCGGTGACCGAGTTGACGTTGGATTTTTCGATAAAGCCCTGACGGATCTTGGAGACGGTATCCGGTTGGGCCGCGGCGGTGCCGGCCGAATAGAGGTTCGAGCCATCCTTCAGAAGCTTCTGCGCGTCGGCGAAATTGACCACCCGCAGCTTGCCGCGCACCGAGTCGATCCGATTAAGGCCCTCTAGAACAGTGATGTTGCCGTCGGCGGCGATACTGATGTCATGATCTGTCGGCTGGAACACGATTGGCCCGCTGGTGCCGATCACGGGGTCGCCGGCCGCCGTCACGAGTTGGCCCTGATTGTTGATTTGCAGACCGCCGTCGCGGGTGTAGCGCTCGCCCGCTGCTGTCTGCACCACCAGAAAGCCGCCGCCGTCGATGGCGAGATCAAGCGGATTTTTGGTTTGCTCGGTCGGACCTTGCGCGAAATCCTTGAAGGTGCCGCGGTCGAGCACGTAGCTGACAGCGCGATCGCTGCTGACGAAATTGTCTTCGTGCGCGCCGGTTCGCAGATATTCCTCGAACAGCGATTTGTCGGCTTTGAAACCGTTGGTGTTGACGTTCGCAACGTTGTTGGCGACGACATCCATTTGCCGTTCCAGCACCATCTGCCGCGAAAGTCCGACGAGAAGCGCGTTCTCCATCGGTAGTTCTCCCCTCGACGATCCGCATCAAACCCTCCCAGGCCGTTTGCGGATCAGTTCGAACCGGCGAAGCTCTCCCAAGCCGCGGTTCGCTGGGTACAGAGCGAAAGCCGTGCCAACTTTGAAAAGTCAGGATTTGGAAGAACTTAGGCGTTTCGCCGAGCTCGGGGAGGGGCGGCAATAAGGTCTTGTTGACCATGTTTGCCCGGCAACTTTTTCCCAGTCACGCAGCAAAAGAAAGGTTCCATTAACCATTATTACCTTAGCGTCACCTCACGAGAGCGCTTGTGCGCTGGGGGCCTTTGTATCGCGTCATAGCCTGCCTTGCGGCATCGAACTTCACTCCCTTTGAGACCGGGCGAGGCAATGGCGGAAAACGAACAGGTAGAGGGCGAGGCCGAAGTCGTTGAGGTCGTGCCCGCTGCCAAAGGCAAACTCAAATTGATGATCGCGGCAGCCGGTCTACTCGCCATTATCGGCATCGGCGTCGCCACCTGGCTGATCTTCTTGCGGCACGGCGATGAGACACACGCCGACGCATCGATGGTAGCTCCGTCCAAACCACCGGTGTTCGTGGATGTGCCTGACATGCTGGTCAATCTGGTCGGCGCCCCCGGGGAGCGCGTGCAATACCTCAAGGTCAAGGTCGTACTCGAGATCAAGGAAGAAAAGCAGATCGATGCGATCAAGCCATCGATGCCGCGCGTCACTGATATCTTCCAGACTTACCTTCGCGAATTGCGCGCGACCGATCTCAACGGTTCCGCGGGCCTGTTTCGTCTCAAGGAAGAATTGACCCGGCGGGTCAACTCCGCGATCGCCCCGCTTCAGGTCAACGCTGTGCTGTTCAAGGAAATCGTCGTTCAGTGACCGGTTGGATTTGAAATCATGGCGGGCAACGATCCAGTCGACCAGGACGCAATAGCAGCCCAATGGGAAGCCTCGCTCGATTCCGAGGACCCGGCGGAAGCCGCGCAGGCGGCGGCGGCCAATGAACTCTCCGGAACCATGGCGCTGCAATGGGCCGCCATGGTCGAAGACGGCAGCCGTGATTTCGGTGGCGGCAAGAACGGCGGCGAGCGTGTGCTGTCGCAGGAAGAGATTGACAATCTGCTCGGTTTCTCCGCGGGCGAAGTCAATCTCGACGACAATTCCGGCATTCGTGCGATCATCGATTCGGCGATGGTGTCCTACGAGCGTCTGCCGATGCTCGAAATCGTTTTTGACCGCCTGGTGCGGCTGATGACCACCAGCCTGCGCAACTTCACCTCCGACAACGTCGAAGTTTCGCTCGATCGCATCACCTCGGTGCGGTTCGGCGATTACATGAACTCGATTCCGCTTCCGGCCGTGCTCAGCGTCTTCAAGGCGGAGGAATGGGAAAACTTCGGCCTTGCAACCGTTGATTCCAGCCTGATCTATTCGATGATCGACGTACTTCTCGGTGGCCGCCGCGGGCAGACCTCGCTGCGCATCGAAGGACGACCCTATACGACCATCGAGACCAATCTCGTGAAGCGCCTGGTCGAGGTGGTGTTGGCCGATGCCGAGCAGGCCTTCAGGCCGCTATCGCCCGTGACCTTCAGCATCGACCGGCTCGAAACCAATCCTCGTTTCGCTGCGATCAGCCGACCGGCTAACGCCGCCATTCTGGTTCGCTTGCGCATCGACATGGAGGACCGCGGCGGAAACGTCGAGCTGCTGCTGCCCTATGCCACCATTGAACCCATCCGTAGCGTGCTGCTGCAGATGTTCATGGGTGAAAAATTTGGCCGCGATCCGATTTGGGAAGGTCACTTCGCGACCGAGGTCGCTCAGGCCCAGATCTCGGTCGATGCCGTGCTCTATGAAGCCGAGATTCCGCTCAAGCAACTGATGAAACTTAAAATCGGCGACACCTTGCCGCTCGAATTGCGCTCCGACGCGCTGGTGGCGGTACGCTGCGGCAGCGTCACGTTGACCGAGGGGCGAATGGGCCGGGTCGGCGATCGCGTCGCCATTCGCGTGACCAAGCAATTACGCAAGCCGAATACTACCTTCGCCATGTTCGAAAAAGCCGATGAGCAAACCAAATTGATGGAGGCCCAATGAGTCATTTAATGGGAATTGCAATTGAGAGCCTGGTGGCAGTGCTGCTGATCCTGACGATCGGCTACTGCATGTTGCTCAACAAGCGATTGAAGCGGCTGAAGGCCGACGAACATTCGCTAAAGGCGACCATCGCAGAGTTGATCACGGCAACCGAAATTGCCGAACGCGCGATCGGCGGCCTCAAGCATACCGTGCGCGACGTCAACGAGAATCTCGGAAGCCAGTTGGCATCCGCGGCGGAAATGTCCGAGCAATTCAAGCGGCAGCTCGCCGAAGGCGACAGTGTGCTCCGGCGCCTTTCGAAGATCGCGATCGCTGCCAGGCCGTCGACAGCGCCTGATCCCGAGGTGCCGAAAATCTCGAGCGCCAAGGCCATTGCAGCGGCGGCACAGGCATTTTCCGAGCGCAGAAGGGCCGATGGCCTCGCCGCATGAAGTCCATTCGTGACATCCGCGTCATTCCGGTAGTGCTGATCGCAATCACGGGCCTTGCGGCGCTCAAGATCATGGGGCTTGTGATCGATGGCGGCTATGTCTTCGATTATCA
>DATAIA010000615.1:0-1814 GCA_036262895.1 Xanthobacteraceae bacterium | reverse complement strand
TTTGCCTCGATCATCGCCGAGGCCGACAACCGGGGTTGCCGTGCTGCTCGGTGCGCTGGTCTGCGGATCGGCCACACTCTGTACGACCGATGCCCTTGCACAAGCGCCCGCGCAGGGCAGCGACACCGGATCGCTCGAACTCGTCGATCCCAACGTTTTTCGTGCCTGTGGTGACCCGCGCAATCTGCCGTTCTCAAACGACAAGAGCGAAGGCTTTGAAAACAAGCTCGCCGAATTGTTTGCGGCCAAGCTCGGCAAGAAACTCAGCTACACCTACTTCCCGCAAGCAACCGGTTTCGTCCGGATGACGCTCGGTTCATATCGTTGCGATGTCATCATGGGATTCCCGCAGGGCGACGATCAGGCGCAGGCGACTATCCCTTACTACCGGACGACCTACGCCCTGATCACCAAACGCGGCAGCGGGCTTGAAGATGTCACCACCATCGAAGATCCCCGGCTCAAAGGCAAACGGATCGGCGTCGTCGCCAAGACGCCACCAAGCACCAATATGGCAGCCAACGGTCTTTTGGGTCATGCCAAGTCCTATCCGCTTTTCATCGACACCCGCGCCGACTCCTCGGCGCAAGCCATGATCGACGACCTCAATCAGGGCAATATCGACTGCGGCATATTATGGGGCCCGATGGCGGGCTATTTCGCGAGCCGCGCGAATCCGCCTTTGGTCGTGACACCCTTGGTGAAGGAAACGGCCGGTCCGCAAATGATGTACCGGATCGGAATGGCCGTACGCCCGGCGGATCAGGAATGGAAGCGCACGCTCAACAAACTCATCACGGAAAACCAGGCTGAGATCAACAAACTCTTGATCAGTTACAACATTCCGATTCTCGACGAGGCCAACAAGCCGATCACATCAGAGACGCTTTCCAAACGGCCATGATGAGAGCCGCCACCGGAATCACCTTTGCGATGGTTGCATTCGCCATCGCGAGCGCCCAAGCGGCGGAGGTGCCCGAACCGGATGGCTATCGTCTTGAGGATTATCGTACGCCTACACCGGCAACGCTGCACGGGGCCACAGTCATAGGCACGCGCGAGGCGGAAAAAATCTGGCGAAGCCGCACGGCTTCCTTCGTCGATGTGTTGCCGAGACCACCACGGCCGCGGAGCCTGCCGAAAGGAACGCTTTGGCGCGATAAACCGCGCGCGAATATTCCGGACAGTATCTGGTTGCCCGACACCGGCTACGGCGAACTCGCGCCCAGCATGGCCGATTACTTCGCGAAAGGATTGGAGAAGGCGACCCGCGGCGATCACACGAGGCTAGTCGTTCTTTATTGTCTGGCGGATTGCTGGATGTCGTGGAACGCCGCCAAGCGGGCACTCTCGCTCGGCTATCCGAACGTCGCATGGTATCGCGAAGGCACCGACGGATGGCTTGCTGCCGGCCTGCCACTGCAGGACGCCACGCCAGAGCCGCGCCCGGCCAAATAGCCGATCGTCTTTTCCCAGCCTAGATATTCAAGGCTTGGACGGGTCGGCGTTCATGGCGTTCTGGATCGCTCGCCCTAGATTAAACAGCCGCTTCTCGATCAGGACGGGCACGTCGCAGACATAAGATGTCGATTTTCGCCGATCCTCGAAGATGCGCGTCTGCCACGCGAGCCGGCTGGCGAGCGCCTCGGTTTGCGCCTGATCGGCGGCCGGCTTGTCCTGCATTTCCCGCAGTTTCTCGGCTTCCTTGCGGATGTCGTCGGCGGCAGCCTTTTGCTTGCGCGAGAAACGCTCGATTCCGCTCATCACCTCGTCACGCTCCGCATTAAGCGTCGAATACAAGGCAGCAAAAAGCG
>DATAIA010000614.1:0-2809 GCA_036262895.1 Xanthobacteraceae bacterium | reverse complement strand
CGCTGCTGATTGAAATTCAATCTGATCAGCTCGCGTCCGATCAAATGCGTAAGCCACGTGCCGAGAACCGAATAGATCAACGCTGCCCAGACCAAGTACCCGGGGATGTCCCACGTCATCCCGGCAATATGCAGCGGCGCTGCTGCAGAGAGCGCCCACAAAATCGAGATGAACGAGCCAAGTGTGAGCACCGCGTTGAGAAAGCCAAGCCCGATTTTCAGAGTGCCTTCGATGAATTTCTGAATGTCTTCGGAAATGCGCTGGTCAGGATTGTCGGCGGCATCCCCCAGCAACTGCATTCGATAGTGATTGGCATGCGCAAGCCAGCCCTCGAGATAGAGTGCGGTCATCCATCGCCGCCAGCGGATTTGCAGCCACTGATTTAAATAAAGTTGATAGACGCGAATGGTGATGAACGCCCCCGCGAGAGCGCAGAAGAACAACAACTCGTTGAGGAACGATTCCCAATTTTTGCTTTGGAGCGCATTGTAAAATCGCGCGAACCACAAATTGATCAGCACATTGATGCCGACAACCGCAATCTCCATGGAGACCACAGCGCCCAGCAACAGGCGTCCCGCCCAGCGATCCTCGGAGCGGAAATAGGGAATAGCGAGCCGCCAGATGGTGGCGATGATCGAGGGAATGCCGTTCACGAGCTTGCTCCTGCCCTGCGTTTCAAGATCTTCGTGTCACGAAAACTTAGACAATTATGCGAACAGTGCGGCTGTTCGATTGATTTTCCATCAAATATTCATGTCGGCCGTGTGGCGGGTCGTCGGCTGCTTCGGCTGGATAAGCGTTTGCGTGCGCAAAAAAAAGGGGCCGCATGACGCGGCCCCTTGCAGCAGATTTGATCGTACAGGACCTTAGAAGTCCATTCCACCGCCGCCCGGCATGGCAGGCATTGCCGGCTTGTCTTTCGGCAGTTCCGCAACCATGGCTTCAGTGGTGATCAGGAGGCCTGCCACCGAAGCGGCATCCTGCAGTGCGGTGCGCACGACCTTGGCCGGATCGATGATGCCGGCCTCGACGAGATCGACATAGGTTTCATTCTGCGCATCGAAGCCGAACGTCTCCGAACGGTTTTCAAGCAGCTTGCCGACCACGATCGAGCCCTCGACGCCCGCGTTCTCGGCGATCTGACGAATCGGAGCCTCGAGCGCGCGCTGCACGATCTTGATGCCGGCCTGGATGTCGGCATTGTCGGACTTGAGCTTCTCGATGGCCTTCTTGCCGCGCAGCAGCGCGGTGCCGCCGCCCGGCACGATGCCTCCTTCAACAGCCGCGCGGGTCGCGTTGAGGGCGTCTTCGACGCGGTCCTTCTTCTCCTTCACCTCGACTTCGGTTGCTCCGCCAACGCGGATCACCGCAACGCCGCCGGCGAGCTTCGCAAGACGCTCCTGGAGCTTCTCACGGTCGTAGTCGGACGTGGTCTCTTCGATCTGAGCCTTGATCTGATTGACGCGGGCTTCGATGTCTTTCTTCTTGCCGTTGCCATCAACGATCGTGGTCTTTTCCTTCTCAATGAGGACCTTCTTCGCCCGGCCCAGCATTTGAAGTGTGACGTTCTCGAGTTTGATACCGAGATCTTCAGAGATCAGCTGGCCGCCGGTGAGGATAGCGATATCCTCAAGCATGGCCTTACGGCGATCGCCGAAGCCCGGCGCCTTGACTGCGGCGACTTTCAGACCACCACGCAGCTTGTTGACGACCAAAGTGGCAAGCGCTTCGCCTTCGACGTCTTCCGCAATGATGACGAGCGGACGGCCCGATTGCACCACAGATTCCAGGACCGGCAGCATGGCCTGGAGACCGGAGAGCTTCTTCTCGTGGAGCAGCACATAGGCGTCCTCGAGATCGGCAATCATCTTCTCGGCATTGGTGATGAAATAGGGCGAGAGATAGCCGCGGTCGAACTGCATACCCTCGACGACTTCAAGCTCGGTCTCGAGCGACTTGGCTTCCTCAACCGTGATGACGCCTTCGTTGCCGACCTTCTGCATCGCATTGGCGATCATCTTGCCGATCGACTTGTCGCCGTTCGCCGAAATGGTACCAACCTGAGCAACTTCGGCCGAAGAGTTCACCTTCTTGGCGCGCTTTTCGATGTCGGCGATCACTGCTGCAACGGCCATATCGACGCCGCGCTTCAGGTCCATCGGGTTCATGCCGGCTGCAACCGACTTGGCGCCTTCCTTGACGATCGCCTGGGCGAGCACCGTGGCGGTCGTGGTGCCGTCGCCGGCCCGGTCGTTGGTCTTTTGGGCGACTTCGCGAACCATCTGGGCGCCCATGTTCTCGAACTTGTCCTCAAGCTCGATCTCCTTGGCGACGGTGACGCCGTCCTTGGTGATGCGGGGAGCGCCGAACGACTTGTCGATCACGACGTTGCGGCCCTTGGGGCCGAGGGTCACCTTCACCGCGTTGGCGAGGATATCTACTCCGCGCAGCATACGGTCGCGGGCGTCGGCTGAGAATTTCACATCCTTGGCAGCCATGGGAATCCTACTCCGTGTTCATACAGCTGATTGACTAAACTTGATGATCGGGCGCTTGCGGCTCGTTTCTAGGAAGCACGCCGGCCCGCTTGCGGCAAAATCAGGCGACAATGCCCATGATGTCGGATTCCTTCATGATCAGAAGGTCTTCGCCATTAAGTTTGACTTCGGTGCCTGACCATTTGCCGAACAGGATCCGGTCGCCGGCCTTCACGTCCAGCGGGACCAACTGACCGGCTTCGTTACGGGCACCCGGGCCCGCCGCGATCACTTCGCCTTCCATCGGCTTTTCTTTGGCGGTGTCGGGG
>DATAIA010000613.1:0-2778 GCA_036262895.1 Xanthobacteraceae bacterium | reverse complement strand
TCGTCGACCAGCGGGTGATCTTCATTGAAACCGCGGGAAAACGCGCGCTGCTCTCCAAGATTCTTGCCGATCCGAGTTTCGGCCGGACGCTGGTGTTCACGCGCACCAAACACGGCGCGGACAAGGTGGTCCGTCATTTGGAAGAAACCGGAGTCCAATCGGCCGCCATTCACGGCAACAAGAGCCAAAGCCAGCGCGAACGGGCGCTTGCCGGATTCCGCTCAGGCCGCACCCGGGTGTTGGTTGCAACCGACATTGCCGCGCGCGGCATTGATGTTGATGGCGTCACTCATGTCATCAATTTCGACCTGCCGAATGTTCCTGAAAGCTATGTTCATCGCATCGGCCGCACCGCGCGCGCGGGCGCTGCCGGGGCTGCTATTTCATTTTGCGATGCCGAGGAACGCGGTTTTCTGCGAGATATAGAACGTTTGATCCGTCGCCAAATTCCGTCCACAGATGAGCGCAGCGGCGACCGAAGTGCTCCGCAAGCGCCGCAAGCGCGGCATAAGCCTCACAGCGGGCCCAAGCCGCATCACGGTCGCCGCAATGAGAAGGGCCGTGCACACCACCGCAATGGCAATGCGGAATCTGCCGATCGCGCGCATTCCGGACGACCGCATTCCGACCGTGGTCCCAAGCAAGCCGGGGCACAAAACGCGGAGGGCGCTTCTTCGGGTTCCAAACGTCGGCCGCGACGGCACAATCGCCCGCGTTCGAACGAACGCCACTCGAACGGCTGATCACATCGGTGATGACAAAATCCGCCGGCTAATCCCGGCGGAACACCACGGACGCCAGCCATCCAGTGAGCAATGCGATGCTCGTTGCTGCCAGGCCATAGAGCAGGCCATATTCGTGCGCGGCATTGGCGACAAATTGTTCAAACCCGACCTTTACGATCTCGATCGCCGAGGATTGTTGGGCGAGCGCGGCGCCGTCAGCGAATAGTCTGACGTCGACCTGATAATTGCCGATCGGAACGTTCGCGGGCAGTGGGATTGTCGTGCGAAACAACGTGGACTGGGCGCGCGAGTCCGTGATGAATGTCACCGCACTCGGGTCTTCGCGGTAAAGCCCATGCTCCGTATTCAGACGGATCAGCGCTTCACGAAAGACATCGCTTGCATCGCCCTTGACGGGATTCATCTGATTGAGGCCAAGCTGCAGTCTTTGCAGAAGCTCCGGCCCGGCAATACTGGTCAATGGCTTGTTGGCAAGCACGGCCATGTAGGTTGGCGTGTTTTCGAACGACTGCGACTCCGCATTGACCCAAACGCCGAGCATTCGTTCCTTGCGCCGGGTCACAACCTTTTCCCGTGGGCCGGTCACCTGAACAATGATGTCGTACCCGCCACGGCGGGTAGCGGATGCGGCATCTCTCTCCACGGCCCCAAACAGTACCAGTTCGGCGCCGGTAAAGCTCGAATTGATGAGCACCCGATGCGTCGATAACGACAGCACCAGCCGTTCGCTATGGGCGGGAAAGGATATTCCGACCAGCACCGCGATGAGCGTGGCAAAGCAGATCGAATGTCGCTGCATGCTGGCGTTCGTGCTCATCGTTGCAGACCATCAAGCCGCACGGAAAACAGTTCATCGGGTTTGAGAACGAGATCGTAGGCAAAGCGTAAGCCGACCAGCAGAACCAGCATTCCGAGTAGCAGGCGCAATTGCTCGCCGCGAATTTTCTGTCCCGCCCGGGCGCCGAATTGCGCCCCAATCACGCCACCGACCATGAGAATGAGCGCCAGAACCGCATCGACAAGATGATTGGTTGCCGCATGCATGACCGTTGCGGAAGCCATGGTGACAAGCGTGAGGACCATTGAGGTCCCAATCACGACGTTCGTGGGAACGCGCATCAGGTAAATCAGGGCTGGAACTAGCAGAAAGCCGCCGCCGATGCCCATCACTGCGCCGATGAAGCCGATCAGGAAGCCGATCACCCACACTGGAATGGCCGAAACATAAATTTTGGACTGCTTGAACCGGATCTTGAAGGGCAGTCCATGAATCCAGGTATGGCTGCCGGGACGGCGAATTTCGGCAGGCTTTCCCTTGCGGGCGCGCAGAAGCGCCCGCAAGCTCTCGACGATCATCATGGCGCCGACAATGGTCAGCAGGGTTACGTAAGACAGGCCGATGGTAAGGTCGAGTTGCCCCACAGCCCGTAACACCGAAAACAGCCACACGCCTGACGCTGTTCCGATAATGCCGCCTGCGAGCAGCATGAAGGCAAGTGCGGTATCGACGGCTCCCCGCCGCCAATAGGTCAACACCCCAGAAAACGAAGAGGCCGCGATATGGCTCGCCATACTTGCAACCGCCACAGCGGGGGAAATGCCAATGAAAATCAACAGCGGGGTCATAAGAAAGCCGCCGCCGATTCCAAACATCCCGGAAACAAACCCGACTGCAGCGCCCATGAAAAACACGAGGAATATGTTGACGGGCAAATCAGCAATCGGAAGATAAATCTGCACGGGCGCGACCGACTTTGGAAAGTGTTTCTCTGGCGCCGCATCGAAAACGCCCGCTCCAAGTGGGTCGGCACGCAAACGGAAGGACCGGCGCTAACGCTTATTTTAGAGCTATCCTAGAGGGCCTTCCTAGAGCAAGTTCTCAAAAATCGATGTCGGATTTCATCCGCGGATGAGGTCGAAAGCGATGCCTATACCCCGCGTTTGGGGGCCCCGGGGCGTACGTCTCATGTGTGGAAGGTATATTTACAGAAGATGGATCGAGTGGCCCCCAACTCAATGGGAGCGCCAATCA
>DATAIA010000612.1:0-8262 GCA_036262895.1 Xanthobacteraceae bacterium | reverse complement strand
AGACTCTTGGCTTATTGTCTCTGAGGAGCCGTCATTGAGACCAGCGGCATCCTGATAGTGTTTCGCAAGCGCGAGAGCCCTCATCCCATGGCTCGGAAGAGACGCCGCGACGGGACGCGCCAGCCGGGGTGTCCATCGCCTCGCCATTTTCCGACGTGCACGCTCTGTTCCAATTCTCGTATTCGATTACATCTTCCGGTGAAGCTCGGAGATGAATAGGAACGAGCCGGTCTCGGACCTTCTGAGCGCACCGGGAGCGTTCCCAAATTGCGGGGAAGCTGTAAAGCGTCTCCAGACGCCATGTGCCGGCGCTCGGATTCCGGGTGCCGGTCCGCCGATCCCATTGTCGTTTCCGTGGTTAAGGTGTGCCCCGGTCGCGCTGGCGTTTACGACGCAGTGGCATGCTGGGAAAGGTGCGAGGAATCCGTGGTCAGAGGAAGCTTTGGATTCCTGGCCGCCGCCACCTGCAGCTGCGGAATTCTCAAGCCGGTCTAGCTATGTGCTGCCGCGGAAGCCGCCGACGACCGTGCGAGCAGTTCCTCTATGCAACTGACGAGCGCCTTCGGCAGAAAAGGCTTTCGAAGGAATGCATATTGCGGTTTCTGCCATTCCGGTTCGTCGAGCGGGTCTGCCCAACCCGAAATGAACAGCACCGGCAACCTTGGTAGGATTCGCGCGACAGCCCGCGCCAGGGACACGCCATCCATTCGGGGCATTTTGATGTCGGTGATCAGTAGATTCACCGTGGCACCAAGCCTCTCCACAACGTCGAGGGCTTCAACCCCGTCGCTTGCGAGATCTACGAGATACTGTCGCGCTCTTAGCGACGCTTGGAGAAACGCCCGGATCTGCGGATCATCGTCGGCGAGCAAAACTCGACATTGCGGCATGCCCAACCTCGTTTCGGACACCGGGGTAACGGTTCACACAACAGTAGCACACCTCAGTAGCAAAGTAGCCCAGCATAAGGCTCTTTGCTCGCACAGACGCCATAATAGGTCTAGGAGGCGACCGGATGGTCCCCGACGAGCAAACTCCCGAATCAGTCATCGAACCGGCACCAGGCTCAGAAACCGGCGAAAGGCAGGAGACTGATCCGCTGTTTCCGGTAGTCGCCATCGGCGCTTCCGCCGGCGGGCTGGAGGCCTTCACCACTCTTTTGCGGCATCTGCCCACGGATTCGGGCATGGCCTTTGTTTTCATCCAGCATCTGGCCCCCAGCCACGAAAGCATGCTGCCGCACTTGCTCTCAAGGGAGACTGCGATGCCCGTCGAGCAGATTGAGGATGGGGCGTTACTTTCATCCGACCATGTGTTCGTTATCCCACCGAACACCGCGATGACAGTTTCCGGCCTCGCGCTTGCGCTTACAGCAAGAGTTGCAGCCGGAACGGCGGTAGACGGCTTTCTGCGCTCACTTGCGGCGAGCCACAAGAGCAGAGCGATCGCCGTCATTCTCTCCGGCACGGGCTCGGATGGAGCACTCGGCGTGCAGGCGATCGCGGAAGACGGGGGTGTGGTCTTCGCGCAGGAACCGCAGTCGGCGAAGTTCGATGGTATGCCGCGGAGCGCCATCGCAACTGGTTGCGTCGATTTCGTGCTGCCAGTGGAAGCGATCGCCACTGAGCTCGCCAGGATCTCTCACGAACCGCGTCTCATCGAATGGCATCCGCCGGAAGTCGGAGAGCGGCCTCCGGACTCTGAGCGGGAGCTCCAAACCATCGGAGAACTTCTGCGCAGCAATACCGGCATCGACTTCAGCCTCTACCGGCAGGCCACCGTTCGGCGCAGAGTGCAGCGGCGTGTGGCTGTACTCAAACAACGTGGTCTCCCCGAGTACGTGGAGTATGTAAGGGAGAACCCCGAAGAAGCGCACGCTCTCGCGCAGGACATTCTCATACGGGTGACCCGTTTCTTCCGTGATTCGGATACGTTCGACACTCTGAGCCGGAAGGTGTTTCCGGCCCTGATCCGAAAGACACCACACGACCGCGCAGTACGGATTTGGGTGGCGGGTTGTTCCACTGGGGAGGAGGCGTACTCAATTGGGATGTGCTTCGCTGAAGTCGCGGAGCAGATGAAAAGCCGAGTACCGATTCAGGTTTTTGCTACCGATATCAACGAAGCGGCCATCGAGAAGGCGCGTCGCGGCACATACTTAGACAACATCGTCGCGGACGTCTCCCAGGAACGTTTGTCACGCTTCTTTGTCCGAGAAGGACGAGGCTTTCAGATCGGCAGAAGGCTCAGGGATATGTGCATCTTCTCCCGACACGACCTGCTGAGCGACCCGCCGTTCTCGCGCATGGGTCTGGTTAGTTGCAGAAATGTATTGATCTACCTGGACCATATGCAGGAGCAGGCGCTATCCAGGTTCCACTTCGCCCTCGACCCCGGCGGATTCCTGCTGCTGGGCAAGTCTGAAACCGCGACCTCCTCGCCCGGGTTATTTGCCACAGTGGATAGAGCATCCAGGCTCTACGTCAGGCAGGACGCTGCGCGACATTTCGTGCCTGTGAGCGCTGTGCATCATCGTGAGGCGGCGATGCCTGCTCCGCAACGGCCGCGCCCCCAGGCGAAGATTGACCTGTGCCGGCAGGCAGACCGCGTGATGACCGAGAGGTACGGCCCCCCACGAGTCATCGTCGACACGAATCTCGACGTTATCGCGTACGGCAATGAGCGCGTGTCATTTGCCCCGGACATATCGAATGAACAGCTTGTCGAGTTGGCCAAGCAGATTCAATCGTCTGCATTGAAAAACGCAATCCGTACGGCCGCCAAAACAGGCGAATCGGTCGGAATTGAACGGGTCAAGCTTGATGGTATCGCCTCGTCCGAAATCAGGATCCATGTCACGCCGTTGGGGGCGGAGAGGCTTCATTTCCTGCTTGTGTTTGAGACGGGTGCGATGAACCTGGGAGCGGATCTGCCGTCCGGGGCGCCTGAACGTAAGGAGGGCAGACGACAGGCGGACATACGGGTAGCCAGGTTGGGAAGGGAACTCGCGGCCGCCCGCGGGCATCTGGAGTCGGTAATCATCGAGCAGGAGGCCGCGCATGAAGAGGTCGTAGCCGCCAACGAAGAACTACAGAGCCTGAACGAGGAACTGGAGAGTTCGAAGGAGGAACTGGAGGCGGCGAACGAGGAGCTGACCACGGTCAACCAGGAGCTTCAAGTTCGCAACGCGGAGCTTGAGACTGCGCGCGAATTCGCTCAGGCCACCATTGACACCGTTCGCGGGGCGCTAGTGGTCCTCGGGTCCGATCTCCGTGTGATCAGGGCGAACCAATCCTTCTATCGGACATTCCGGCTTTCTCCCCAAGATGTGGAGCATCGGTTCATCTACGAAGTGGGGGACGGCCGCTGGGGCAATCCACAACTGAGGGTCCTCCTGGAGGAGGTCTTGCCCGAACGTCGCGACTTGAAGGACTTTGAAGTGCATCAAGACGTTCCATCGGAAGGCGTACGGGTCGTGCTCCTGAATGCCCGTCGATTTGAGGGAGAAGATCGCATACTCCTGGCGATCGAGGACGTGACGCAACTCAGACGTACCGAGGAGGAATTGCGGCAATCGCAGAAGATGGAAGCCATCGGCTTCCTGGCTGCCGGCGTGGCTCACGACTTCAACAACCTTTTGACGGGGATGATTGGCAACGCCAGCCTGCTGCTCGATTCCCTGCCGGAAAGCCCATCGACTACCTCGACACTGCAGAACATCATTAGTGGCGGGGAACGCGCAGCGGAGTTGACGCGCCAGCTATTGGCGTATGCCGGGAAGGGCCGATTCTATCTGGAACGCCTAGATCTGTCCCAAGTTGTCATTCAGACCGGCCGGCTGATTCACCCATCGATCCCCCCTAACGTGCAGGTTCGGCTCGATCTGGACAAGCATCTGCCTTTACTCCTGGCAGACCCAGGCCAAATCCAGCAGATCGTCATGAACCTTATGATCAATGCCGCTGAAGCGGTCGGAGAACAAGGGGGAGTGATCCAGGTCAGGACGGGTCTCCAGGCCGTCCGTGGCGAATCGTTGCCGGATCTGTTTTTCAAGGAAGCTGTAGTTCCCGGAAACTACGTCTTTCTGGAAGTGCGGGACAACGGCTCGGGTATGGATGAACAGACGATCCAGAAGATATTCGATCCGTTCTTTACCACCAAGTTTACCGGCAGAGGGCTGGGCTTAGCGGCCGTTTTGGGAATTGTGCGGCAGCACAAGGGCGCCATACAACTCCACAGTGTTCCCGGCCGGGGAACATCTTTCCGGGTGCTCCTCTGCGTTGGTGAGAAGGAGCCGACGCCGGTCTCGACGGATATCAGCGAGGCTGAATTGCGCGGTTCCGGGACGGTTCTCGTGATTGACGACGAGGAACTGATTCGAAGCTACTGCAAAGCCGCATTAGCGTCCTACGGCTACAACGTGCTGCTGGCGCGGAACGGCGCGGAAGGTATCCGACAGTTCCAGGAGAAAGCTACTCAAATAGGACTGGTACTGCTCGACGTAGCGATGCCTGGAATGGATGGATCTCAGACGCTGGAGCGGATCCGCCAGATTCGATCCGATGTGCCAGTGGTAGTCTGCAGCGGATTCGGCGACATGGACGTTGAAGCACGGTTCGCCGGAAAGCAGATCGCCGGCTTCTTCCCGAAGCCGTATACCGTCAAGCAGCTCGCCAGGAAGGTTAAGGAGTGCATCGTAGCGGTCGGAAGGAGCGCCTAGCCAGGCGCTGGAGTGCTGAGGGGGTAATGGCCGCGCGGCCTACCGATCGGCTTGGTCCAGCTGCAAACTCGGAGGGTTGTTCGTTCCGGCCATAGTCTGCTACCGGTCATCAGAGAGCGTCAATTTTTGACGTTCGCCGGAAAGCCGAGGGGCGCGATCAAGTTTGAAGCGAAAAGCGTCAACGTAGCTTTTCCGCCCTGCGCCGTCTACCAGACCCCAGCGTCGCAAAGACGTGCGCCCCGGGGCGAACATATCATCTGCGATAATCCCGTAATGGCTTGCGAGGAAAAGCAATGGCTCGGATCTGAGTACGAGATGGCTACGAAGAACTTCTCTAAATCCGTCTCGGAACTTCAACAGCAAATGGGCATATCTTCAAGAGCTGAGTATGACCGCCTGGCACGAGCTGCCGACGAGGCACGCGTCAAGTCCGAGCAGGCGCGGCTAGCGCTCGAACAGCACATTGGCGCTCACCGCTGCTGAGCGACGCCCTTCCCTTGCTCCCCATGCCTGGGGGCCAAACGGTTCGCAAGCCGGCGTTCAACCGACAGCCTTCTGGCCGATTCGTCGTCGATGTGTACCGCAGTGCAACGGCTGATGACGCCCCGCAAAGGGGAACCCGCCGCTCAGGAGCCAGGACCAAACTCTCCGGAGGCACCTGGTCCGCGAATAACGAACACCATACGCAACAGGCGCGCGCGCGCGTCCGCCGGCTGACGCCGGCCAACCCTCGGACGCAACGCAACCCACGCGAGCCGTCCAATGAATGCCAGCCCGCCCCGCTGACGTTGATTACGACGGCGGTGTCGAGACGGAGTTAGCCTCCTTCGAGTTTGGCGAGATCGGCGATTCTACCGCGATGCCGCAGGAATCCCAAGCGCATGTCGGTTCTTTCGGTTCTTGCCGGTTCCCAGGTTCGGAAGGGGATAATTGTATGGAGGGAGCAGGCGTATGGGGATGAAGTGCCTCTTCTCGTGGCTCGTTCACGGCGGCCGGACGCTGGCGCGAGACGCCGCTCGCAGCGGCGCCCGTCGCCACCTTGGAGCATGTTTCGGGGCTAATCGCTTCACGGCCTGGTGACGGTCGCCACGCCCATCTTGCTGCCGACGAGCGCCCCCGAGGGTTTAGCCCGCCAGACCACGGTGTATTCAGCGCCGGAGGTTTACGGCGGGAATGGATTCTAGTGGGGGGCGCCTGGCCAGAAAACGTTGCTGGCATGATCGAGTTCCACTGGAAGGCAGTGGGCTTCGGCATCAGGACCACTTGCGGCTGATTCGGCACTTGCAGTCGAAGTATCGGGCTGCAGTTCGCATAACCTTCGGACTGGCGGTGAAGTCGAGGTTGTCAAGAACGCTCGTCATTCCTGCGAAAACCATTTTGTGCCGAAGGTCCTCACCTATCGCGTGGAGAGGAATTGATCGCCGGGGTTGCCGGCAAACGTCGCGGGGCAAACAGCTAATTAAAACGCGGGAGTTCGGCGCACCAGCCGTACGCGTCAACGCTTTGTGACTGTCACGCCCCCACACCTCTATTTCGGCCCGCGTTCCAGCCCAAGGACAGTACAGTGATATGAACAGCTGATGTGGGGAGCGAGACTAACCGCCGCCCGCCTCCTCGCAGACGTCGTGGGCCCAAGAACTGCCGGCTGGATAGTACCGCAACGGCCTGGGAGTGCTGTCGAGCGTTGGCAGCCATTGTGACCCGGTCCGCGACGGAGACGCCGCAGATTCCGGCGAAGCGCGGACGTGGCGTACCTCCGCTCCACCACGTCTGCGCCTCCGGCCGTCACCCCGCAGGGGATCGTTCAAATGTTGTCACGTCCTCTCCCGGGGTGCTGTTCAATATTGACCACCGGTTCGACGTCACTGCTGCGAATGGAGCGAGGCGCCTCGGCACAATCACCTGCATTGCCCGAAGCAGAAATGTCTGCAAAAACGCATTTCTGACGCGTGTAAGGGGCTCCGGGGTCGGTACCATTAATGCAGTAGATTGGGACACGATGATGGGGAATTCAGCGGGGTTCTTCGACCTTGAAGTCGTGCTGCGCAAGGCTGGCGGGAAGGAGTGTGCATTCCGCAAAGATGAAGTCGTCTTTACGCAAGGAGACCCTGCGGACGCCGTATTCTACATCCGGAAGGGCACCGTTAAGGTGAAGGTAAACTCGCGCCAAGGTAAAGAAGCGGTCGTCGGTGTGCTCGGCGCGCGGGCGTTCCTCGGCGAAGGCTGCCTCACGGCTCAACGTGTCCGGATGGCCACGGCTGTCGCCATGGACGACTGCGTCGTCTTGAAGCTGGATCGGGTATCGATGGCCCGACTCCTTCATGACCATGCCGATTTCGCCGAGGCATTTCTGGCGCATGTGCTCTCGCGAAACGTTCGGATTGAGGCCGATCTCGTAGACCAGCTGTTCAATTCGAGCGAGAAGAGGTTGGCCCGAGTCCTGCTCTTGTTGGCGAACTACGGCACAGAGGCGGAGCAGAAGCGAATCCCGAGAATCAGCCAGGAGACCCTCGCTGCAATTGTCGGGACAACGCGATCGCGGGTGAGTTTCTTCATGAACCGGTTTCGGGAGCTCGGTTTCATAGACTACGACGGCGATATCGAAGTACACAGCTCTTTGTTGAACGTAGTTCTTCACGACTGAACATACAACCCGCCGCGCATGTGCGCTGAAACACACAGACCACCACCGATGCACAGTGAGATACTAGAGGTGTCTGAGCACTCTCGCCCACTCGCAGACCTCCTGAACTAAGTCTGGTCATCTGCTCCCTTCCTCTTAGGCCCGCAAAACTGAACAGGAGATTTATGCGTATTCAAATCGTGAAGTGGGTCTCAATGATCGGCCTGTTGTCGGCAGTTCTATTCTGGAACTCCGTCGCGACCTTCCAACTCGCCCTGAACCTGTTCGTCGGCATGGCAGCCGTGGTGGTAACGTTGCAAGCGTTCCAAGCCAAAAAGAGTGCCTGGGTTGGCGCTTTTGGCTTGATCGCGCTTCTCTTCGGGGCATTTGCGGTCGCAGCATTGGGTAATCCCGAGCAGCCGGCGATCTGGCTGGGCGGTTGGTTCGGCATCCTGCTGGTGGTCGCGTCGGGCGCGACCTTTACGATGTCACTGACATCTCTGAAGCCAGTGCAATTGCGGTCGATGCCCTCGATCACGGACCGCAACCCGGGAAGTCTGGCACTATGAGGATGTCCGCCGCGATCAATACGTGGGAAGACGAAGGGGGCGCCCCGCCCGTTTCGTCCACATTGAAGGGAAGCGCCGCTCAAATTGAGTGGGCGGAGCGGATCCGGCGCGCTGTCGGCGCGGAGTTCGACCGGGTGGCGGCGGCGTTTCAATCAGTTGCTCTCAAGCAGGACGCCGTGAAGCGCGCCGACACGGAAGCCATTCTTGCGGTGCTCGCAGAGAAGCGCGTTGAGGTCATGAGCATCGACTCGGCCGGGGCTTTTATTCGCGACTGGCAGGATATTGGAGACCAGGTCCGGAAGTTGATTTCTGGCGACCCGCGCTTCGAGGCAATCAGGACGAACCGCGCA
>DATAIA010000611.1:0-2462 GCA_036262895.1 Xanthobacteraceae bacterium | reverse complement strand
GCGTCGGCTTCAACGACCTGGCTGCATTGCAGCAAGACGTCCTACTGCGATCCGCACTCGGACTGCGCGATCTATTGGTACAGCACCTCGAATCACTACCTCGATCACGGGCGACACGTGCAGCGGCCCAATTGATTGAAGAACTCCGACGTTGGGATGGACGCTACACCGTGGAGTCTGCCGGTGCGTTAGCCTTCGAATTGTTCGCCTTTCACACCGCTGTGGCCCTCGTTGGCCGAAAACAGGCAGGGCTTTATTCTCTAATGTGGGATGCGCATGCGCTCCTCCGCGCCGATATCGAAACCGCTTCACGGGCGCAAATTGTAAGGGCCTTGCGAAAGGCGGTGCCTAGTACTATGCGGGGACTTGCCGCGTTCCGAAATTGGGGCGGAATGCACCGCATGCGCCTCGCACATTTTCTTGCGGTGATGCCGTGGGTGGGTCGGCGGTTGCAGTTTGGTGATCGGGCCGTCCCTGGAACTCGTGCAACCGTGATGCAAACCTCGGGTCCGCTCAGCGATCGGCGGCACTTTGTCTACCTGATAGCCACCGCACGTCATATTTCCGATCTCTCTGATCTTGATGCGAATTACTTCGTCATTCTGGGCGGGCAGGATGGATGGCTCGGTAGCACAACGATGCTCGATCAAGTGCCCTTGTGGCGGGAGGGTCGCTATGTGCAATTGCCATTGCGGTTAGACGCGGTCCACGCCAAGTACACTTTCAAAACCGAGCTCTTCCCATAGAGAAACGGTGGGTGGGCCGCCGAGAGCCCGATGCTTGATGCCACACCACTGCTGCGACTTTACGCACGCCGCCGCAACAAACAGCTTGCAACCGAGGACCCCTGTCAGACTCAAAGAGAACAGCTGCTTGCCCTGGTCAGGAAGGCAAGTCGGACCCGGTTCGGGTCCGACCACCGTTTCAGCGAGATTCGCGACGTAAGTGATTTTCAGCAGCGAGTGTCGTTGCGCCGCTACGAGGACTTCTGGCGCGAGTACTGGCAACCATGCTTTCCGAAACTCGTGAATGTCAGCTGGCCTGCCACTATCCCATACTTTGCGCTGACATCGGGAACTACGACTGGGAAGACAAAGTACATTCCCTTCTCTTACGCCATGAGTGCGAGCAATCAGCGCGCGACTCTCGATATTTTGGTGCACCACCTGGCACTGCGGCCGCAGAGTCGAATTCTCGGCGGCAAGAATTTCATGCTAGGCGGCAGCACGGATCTGGTCGAGCTTGCCCATGGCGTCTATGCCGGCGATCTCAGCGGAATCGAAGCAACTCGCATACCGTGGTTTGCACGTCCCTACTTCTTCCCGCCTCGCGCTTGTGCGCTGATGACAGATTGGGAACAAAAGATCGAGAAGCTCGCGCGCTCGTCGTTGCGCATGGACATCCGAGCTATCAGCGGGACGCCAAGTTGGTTGCTTCTGTTCTTCGCTAAGCTCGCTGAGCTTCGACCTGAGCTGCCGCGCCGGCTCTCAAGCTATTATCCCAGTCTGGAACTATTGGTCCACGGCGGCACGCATTTTGCGCCGTATCTCCGGCAATTCAATGAACTGTTCAAGCGAAGCAAAGCGGAGATGCGCGAGGTCTATCCGGCGAGCGAAGGCTTTATCGCTGTTGCCGACCATGGCTATGGCGAGGGGCTTCGCCTCATCACTGATAATGGCATTTTCTATGAATTTGTGCCCGTCGATGAAGTCGATGAACCCGCACCGACGCGGCATTGGCTAGCAAATGCGGAAACTGGGCAAAATTATGCGCTGATCCTTTCCACCTGCGCGGGTCTCTGGTCCTACGTGCTTGGCGATACGGTGAGGTTCATCGGGCTTCGGCCACCCCGTTTGTTGGTCACGGGCCGTCTTTCCTATTTTCTATCCGCGTTTGGCGAGCACCTGATTGCAGAAGAAATTGAAACCGCCGTGGCAAGCGCCGCGGCCGAGATCAATACGCAGGTTTCAGACTATACGGTAACTGCGCTGTTCCCGTCGCATGCCAAAGCGCGCGGTCGCCACCTCTACATCGTCGAGTTCTCTGACCCTGTGGACGAGCCACAGCTGATCGCCTTCGCAGGTGTTCTTGACGCCAGTCTGGCAAGCCAGAACCAGGACTATCAGGACCACCGGGCGGGTGATTTCGGCATGGATCCACCCCGCGTCTTGGCCGTGCATCCCGGGACATTCGCGGCTTGGATGAAGGCTCGAGGTCAGATCGGAGGGCAGCACAAGGTGCCGCGCGTCATCCATGATCGAGCGCTGTTTGAGGCCTTAGATCAATTTATACGGGAACGCGGAACGGCTGATTTCCGAGGGTCCGGAACCGAACATTAAACCGCCCTCGCTTAGCGGACATGATGGACTGCATCAAGAAGGTCCGCTTTACCCCTGCCATCGCTGGTCAAGCCACTGCTCAGTGCTCGTAAAGGACATCGTTGGGCCGTGAGTTATCAGCGC
>DATAIA010000610.1:0-2419 GCA_036262895.1 Xanthobacteraceae bacterium | reverse complement strand
TGGTTCTGGCTTCGCGTCATGTTCGCGCTGGGCGGGTTTGCAGTGCTTTATTTTCGTGTTGGCGATCTGCTCGATGCCTTTGCGCCGTTTGATCTGAATCGCCCACCAAATCTGCTGACGGGTCTACACCTGCATTTGATGAAAGCGGATGCGCCGCGCTGCTTCGCGGCGCTTGATCGGGCACATGTTGAATATCAACGCGCACCGGTCAGGCCCATTGAGGATGGCTGCGGTTATCTCGATGCGGCTATCCTCACGGGATCGGCGATTTCGCATGGCGGACCGCTTTTGATACGTTGTCCGGCTCTCGTTTCTTTATTGTCGTGGGAGCAACATGTCGTCATGCCGGCCGCGCGGCAATATCTTGGGCAGGGCGTTGCCGCCGTTCGGCACTACGGCACTTATTCGTGTCGCAATATCAATCATGAGCCGAATGCGAAACGCAGCCAGCATGCGACCGCGAATGCGATCGATATTGCCGGGTTTCAGACAGAGGATGCGACCAGAATCAATATCGCCAAGGATTGGACGGAGGATGGTCCTCACGGCAAATTTCTGCGCGCGATCCGAAATGGGTCATGCCGCACATTCGATCTTGTGCTCTCGCCGGATTACAATGGACTGCATCGCGATCACTTCCACTTCGACATGGGTGGGGGCAATGCCTGTCGCTAGCCTTCTTATTGCGCTAAGAAATCATTAACCATATCAGGGCAGGCTGAATCTGACGCAATCGGGGACTCAGCCCATGAATGTGATCACACTTGCTTCGCGAAAAGGCGGTGCTGGCAAAAGCACGTTGACTGCACATCTTGCAGCTTACGCGCACGGGCAAGGTGGCCGATGTTTGGTCATCGACGCGGATTCGCAGGGATCGCTTACGCTCTGGCACTCATTGCGCATGAACGGCGGCCTTCGATTGGAGCAGGCCACACAAGGGTTCGAGCGGGTGCTCGCCCACGCAATGATTGAAGGTTACGACTGGGTCTTCATCGATACGTCGCCAACAATGTGGGTTGTCGTTCAAGAGGCGATCCGTGCGGCAACGCTTGTGGTTATTCCGGCGCGGCCTGGTTTTTTCGATGTCGCGGCAGTTCGCGATACGGTTGCTGTCGCGCGCGGAAAGAACAAGCCCTATGCCGTTGTGATCAACGCGGCGCCAGTCAAGCGTGACGATAAGGACGCACCGGCCGTCGTGCAGTCCCGGGCCGAGTTGGCCAAGTGGTCAGTGCCGGTGTGGTCGGGGCAGATTACGAATCGTGCGGGCTACATGTCGACGCTGGCGGTTGGTTCAAGCGCGACTGAGCTTGGGCCCAATACGGCTGCCGGACTTGAGATAGCGCGGCTGTGGTCGGCGATCCAACGTTCCGTCGATGTGATCAACGGCGCTCATCTTGCGGATGTACCTGCCGAAGTAGCGAATGCTCCAACCCATTTCATGCATCACCGAGCGGCATAAATTTGATATTCGCCACCCATCGGGCTCGGGCTCGCGAAGCGAGTGTCAAACCTAAAACTTCACTAGAATCTTAATATTTTCTAGTGGTCCTCCGATCCAAACATTCGCAAGGAACCCCCCGAAATGAGATGCGAATGTTTGAATCGGACCACTAGGTGACAATGTGATTCTTTAGTTTTTTGCTTTTTCGTAGGGGAAAATCATATCGCCGGACTTGTACTCCGGCGGCCAGATCACGGCCTCACTGGTCATATGTTTCCACTGATCGATGTCGTTGTTCTTGACGTCATGAAATTGAACTTCGAGCACGCGGGACTTCTCCCATTCTCCATTCGCGCCAAATTTCACGTCGCCGACTACGGTCTGGAACGTTGCGGCATGCATGTGTTGTGCAAGCTTGGCATCATCCAATCCCTTCGTCGCCTCGACCGATTGGCTAAGCACCTGGAGATAGGCGTAAGCCCATGGGCCAAGGTAGTAACCAAGCGGGTCGACGCCTTCAGCTTGAGCGCGAGATTGATATTTGCTCAACAACTCGAGGACTCCAGGGAATTCCATCTGCTTCACCGGCAGCCAGAAATCGAAGGTGATAAATCCGTTGAGTAGCGGCCCCATCTGCGTCTTAAACGATGTGGAGGAGGGGCCAACCATGGCCCCACCGATCATTTTCGGCTTGTAGCCGATCTCGTTCACTGCGCGCACAAGGCCGGCGGAATCGAGCGGATAGGAGCAGAGCACGACGACATCGGGATTTGCCGCCTGGATCGCGCGAACAATCGGGGCAAAGTCGGTCGTCGAGGGCGGGTAGGTCCGATCATAGACGACCTTCAAATTGGCCGCCTTTGCGTTGATACGCGCACCATCGGATGCATTACGCGCAAATTCCGCATCGGCCGCAACGATGGCGACCGTCTGCGGCTTGGGGCTTTGTGCCATCGCCAGATCGAAATAGCCCTTGGT
>DATAIA010000609.1:0-3968 GCA_036262895.1 Xanthobacteraceae bacterium | reverse complement strand
GATAAACAAGCGCCAAGCTCGTTGTTCCTAATTGACGGGCTCGTTCATTCCGGTTCCAATTTGCCCTTAGTAGACCGCCATGTACTGGCGTCTGGGGACAAGCCGAGTGGGCGCATCATGAAGATGGTAGCCGAGTATCTGGAACACGCACTTCAGTTCGAGCGACTGGCAGCTGCCGAAAAGGATTCAAAGCTCAAATCCGACTTTGAAAAGCAGGCAAAGGCCTATCGCAAACTGGCGGGCGAGCGTGCGAAGCAGCTTGGCTTACCCGAGCCACCAAACGCCGAATAAGACGCTCCAATTAGAGCCCTTCTTTCGTGACTCGAGGCCGGGTGAATCTAAGCCGACCTTTCACGCATCGGGGAACGGCTTCCGCAGGGTTGCCGTGGTTCAGCAGGTGGCAGCGTTCTATGTGCAAATGTGTACACACCAAAGCATCTGCCTTTTAGTATGGCAGTACCTATGCTGCCTCACTCTCGCAAGGCGCCCCGCCGCCGTGTATTGAAAACCGGCTCAATTGAATTCGCCGATTCCGTTATTGAATGCACGGTCCGAAATCTATCCGCGACGGGCGCCGCAATAGAAGTCGTGACCCCGCTCTTCATTCCGGACCGTTTCACCCTGTTTATTCAAAGCGAACAATTGAGGCAAACATGCCGCATCGTCTGGCGCGCCGGGAGGCGCATGGGAGTTGCTTTCGAGTGAGCGGCTATGAACTGACGCACACAAAAATGTGCTGCTTGGTAGACAGTATCGATGTCAACCTTTGATGATGCTCTGACCCACCACTCGCCAAAAATGCCAGGCGCGCAATCGGCGAGCGTCGCTGCTTTATTCATTCGTCGATCCGACAGAGGTCGGAGGGTCTGCACGTGCAAGTGCAGTTGCGGAGAGGAAACCGTGCTGCCCGTCAGCCGCCCGCAGAACTCGGGCTAAAAGATGGGGGGAATGATGTTATCCGAGCCGGGGTTTTGGATCATTGTTGCCGGTGGCCTGCTGGTAGCGATCGGCTTCATCGGCTTTGCTTTCACTCGAAATAGGCAGAGTGCGACAAGTGAACGGCCGGATTCAACGCCTACCGATGTTCCCAATTCAAAGCCTGAAGAGGGAAAGTGATAGCCCCCGCGCTGCCGCGCTGACGTAATTGCAGAACGGCTGAGCCAGCGCTTCGACTGGATTAACACAGGTTAATCAAACCGAGGAAAGCAGCATTCGACTGTCTGATCGCGGACAGACCGGGTTCTTCTATTTAAATCAAATTCAAGCAAGGGGCAGCAAACCTAATCAAAAGGGAGCTGCATATGAGACGTCACGTTTTAGCCGTTGCCGCGATCTTATTGTCGTCCACCGCAGCCAAAGCCGACCTTGTTATTACGCAGGTCGCACCGGGCGGAATCGGCAATTTTGATGCGAACGTGCTGTTTAAAACCCAGATGACCGATATAACCTCGGCTTTTGGGTTCGCAAACGGCGCTGGTCAACCTCAAATAATCACGTTCACCAGCGGCGATGCTTTTAACACCAGCGCCAGTGGGCAGGCCAAGATCACGCCTTTCGCCACGACGTTTAATGACCTGACCATGACAGCATCAGGAACTGCCTCGGCATTCACCGCCTTGCTGCTCGACGTGAAAGTGCCGGCCACTGAAACCCTGACATTCACCTCTCCAACTCACATCACTTCCGGTGCAACGCAGACAGTGGGTCCAAACGGAGAAAACTTCATTCTCGTCTCGACCATAAACGGCGAAACCTTCAGCTCACTTGGATTTACGAGCACCGGCAACCTAAGCTCCGTCGAACAGGTTAGAGTGGATATAGCCGGCAATGTCGGGGCGGTGCCCGAGCCTGCCACCTGGGCTATGATGGTCGTTGGCTTTGTCGGGGTCGGGTTCATGGCCTATCGGCGTCGCGGTCACGCAACCTTCCGGTTGGTTTAATCGCGGATCAAAATTCTTAAACCTGTGAAGAAGAAAGGCCGCTTTTATCGAGCGGCCTTTTTCGTGCTCTGATCCCTCGTCGAACGAGTCGCACTCTCCATGCTTGCGATGAAAAAGCAGATTTAATATCCAAGTCCATAGAGGAGCTTTGGGCGCTTCATGAGGAGATCGCCTCCATCTTGGCTTCGAAAATGCAGGCGGAGAAATTAAAGCTGGAAAAGCGGCTCGATCAGCTGGGGGCGAGAATTGTGCATGATCTTCGGCGCCCTTATCCCGAAGTTCACCCGAAGTTCCGAAATCCCAACCCGCCCCATCAGACCTGGGCCGGTCGCGGCAAGCAACCGTACTGGCTCCGTGAATTGCTGGCGCAAGGCAAACAGCTGGACGACGTCCGGATCGAGCAGATGGGTAATCTGATCGACACAAAATCATCAACGAAGGCCCATTGAACATCGGCCCGCCATGCACATCGAAACGCAATTATTCTCGAGCGCATCCGCGCTCGGCCTGCCCCCAAGGAAGCGCACCGCCATTGTCGCGTCTCAATCTAACAGCCCGTGTCGCGGGAGCGCGGATGGCTGCATGCCGTGGACGCAGTGCTCGGCGTTCGAAAATGGTGTAGGGCACTTTCAGTCGGCTGCGACGGGTTTCGGCGCTACGGCCGCGGTGTTGTTGCGCGCCGCGACGGTTTTACGGAGGATTGTTCATGTCGGATTTGCCCCTCTCTGGCATCAAGATACTTGATTTGACGCGTGTGCTGGCGGGCCCGCTGTCGTCCCAGATGCTGGCTGATCTCGGCGCCGAGGTGATCAAGATCGAACGTCCCGGCGGAGGCGATGACGCGCGCGCCTTCGGTCCGCCGTATCTGGTCGATCCGGAAGGCCGCGAGAACAACAACAATTCGTTCTATCTTTGCGCCAACCGCAACAAGAAATCGGTGACCGTGGATCTCGCCAAACCGGAAGGGCAGGAGATCATTCGCGAGCTTGCGAAATCGTCAGACATCATGATGGAGAATTTCAAGGTCGGCGACCTCAAGCGATACAAGCTCGACTACGAATCCATTCGCGCCATCAATCCCGGCATCATCTACTGCTCGGTCACCGGGTTCGGCCAGACCGGACCTTACGCGCCTCGCGCCGGGTACGACGCTATTTTTCAAGCGATGGGCGGCTTGATGAGCGTGACCGGCCACATGGATGGCGAACCGGGCGCCGGCCCCATGAAGGTCGGGCCGAGCATCGTCGACTACATGACCGGCATGAACACCTCGATTGGCATTCTCGCGGCACTTTATCATCGCAAAGCCAATGGCGGCGCCGGCCAGCACATTGACGTATGCCTGCTCGACACCGTGGTCGCCTCGCTATCGCACTACGCGCAGATTTATCTGGTCAGCGGCAACACGCCGCCGCGTCGCGGCACTTGGGGCAATGGCGGCATGCCTGCCGGCGTGTTTCGCTGCACCGACGGCGAGTTGATGCTGGTGGTCGGCAATGACGCGCAGTTCGCGCGAACCTGCGCCGTTCTGGGCAAACCGGAGCTGGCGAGCGATCCGAAGTTCATCAAGAACAACGATCGCGTCGTGCATGGCAAGGAAATCATGGCAATCTTCGCCGGACTGTTCCTGAAGCAGAAAGTGTCGCACTGGCTCGGAGAACTGGAGAAAGCCGGCATTCCCTGTGGCCCGGTCAATGACTTCGCACAAGTCTTCGCGGACAAGCACGTGCGCGAGCGCGGCATCGAGATCAAAGTCAATCACCCCTTTGAACCCGAGCTGTCACTGATCCGAAATCCGATTACGTTTTCCGGCACGCCGGTGAAGGAATACAGAGCGCCGCCGCTGCTCGGTCAGGATACGAAAGACGTGCTGACGTCGAAACTCGGCTACGACGATGTGAAACTCGAGGCGCTCAGGAAGCAGCGGATTATCTAGGGCGTGAATCCGTCACCGACGACCGAACGTTAACAGCGCGCACGGAGAGTGTATGACGCATCGCGTTGCCGTAATCTTCGCTGCTTTTATCA
>DATAIA010000608.1:0-7887 GCA_036262895.1 Xanthobacteraceae bacterium | reverse complement strand
CTCACCTTGTTTGTTTGCGGCCTGATCTGGGCGGTTGCCACGATCATAACGGGCTTGGCCGGCGGCCTGGTTTCGCTCTTCCTGGCGCGCATGATGCTCGGCCTCGGCGAGGGCGCAACGTTCCCAACGGCAACGCGGGCGATGCAGTACTGGACCCGGGCCGGGTGGCGCGGTTTCGCCCAAGGCATCACCCATTCGTTCGCCCGTTTTGGCAACGCCGTTACACCGCCGATCGTCGCATGGCTGATGGGCATGTTCACCTGGCGCGGATCGTTTGTGATCCTCGGCACGATCAGCCTAGTCTGGGTCTTCGTCTGGTTCTGGTACTTCCGCGATGATCCGAAAGATCATCCCTCGATTACCAAGGAAGAACTCGACACGCTACCGCCACGCGGAACCACAACGCGCCCGAAAGTCCCGTGGGGTCGCCTCGTGCCCCGCATGCTGCCGGTCACGTTCGTTTACTTCTGCTATGGCTGGACGCTCTGGCTGTTCCTGAGCTGGATTCCGCTGTTCTTCCTCAACAGTTACAAGCTCGACATCAAAAACGCGGCAATTTTCTCCGCAGGCGTATTTTTCGCAGGCGTGGTCGGCGATACGCTCGGCGGCGTCATCAGCGACCGCATCCTGCACAAAACCGGCAACGTTCGCCTGGCACGGTTGTCCGTGATCTCCGTCGGATTCGTCGGGGCGTTGATTTCGCTGATTCCGATTATCTATATTCGCGATCTCAACATCATAGCTGCTTGCCTGGCCTCCGGATTCTTCTTCGCCGAACTCGTTATCGGGCCGATCTGGTCGGTGCCGATGGATATCGCGCCGAAATATTCCGGAACCGCATCCGGCCTGATGAATACGGGGTCCGCTGTTGCCGCGATCATCTCGCCGGTCGTTGCCGGCTGGCTCATTGATAAAACCGGCAATTGGGAATTGCCGTTCATTGTATCGATGGGACTGCTCGCGGTTGGAACCATCCTCGTCTTCACGATGCGCCCTGAAAAGCAATTCGAGGACGCGCCCGCCTAATAACGATAGCGAATACCCGGCGATCTCAACGAGATTGCCGGGTTTCCGTGTGCAAGTAAGGAAAACCATCGATGGCTACTCGTATTGACGCGTTCAATCACTTCTTTCCCAAGAAATATTTCGACACGATGCTGGAGATTGTGGGCACTGGAAAAGATATGGGCCGCCGCGTTCTCGAAGTGCCCTGCCTGCACGATATCGACGTCCGCAGAAAGGTGATCGACCAGTTTCCCGATTACGCGCAGATCATTTCGCTTGCCGCACCCGCGATTGAAGCGCTGGTCACGCCGGAAAAGGCCGAGGAACTGGCGCGGATCGCCAATGACGGAATGGCAGAACTTGTCGCCAAATATCCCGATCATTTCGTGGGCTTCGTCGCGCAGACACCGCTGACCGCGCCCGATGCCGGCGTTGCGGAAACCGAGCGCGCGATCAAACAACTGGGTGCGGCCGGCGCGCAGATCTATACGAACGTCAACGGCAAGCCGCTGGATCGGCCGGAGTTCGAGCCGTTCTTCGCCGCCATGAACAGGATCAACAAGCCGATCTGGATTCACCCGTTGCGCGGCGCCAACATTTCCGATTATCCCGATGAAGATCGTTCGCTGTACGAAATCTGGTGGACGTTCGGCTGGCCATACGAGACGAGTGTCGCGATGGCACGCCTCGTGTTCTCGCGGATGCTCGATAAATATCCTAATCTCAAACTGATCGCCCACCATCTCGGTGCGATGGTGCCGTATTTCGAAGGCCGCGTCGGGCCCGGCTGGGATCAACTTGGCGCTCGCACCACCGACGTCGATTATGTGGCCCTGCGCAAAAGCTTGAAGAAGCGCCCGCTCGACTATTTCAAGCAGGACTTCTACGCGGACTCCGCCACTTTCGGCTCGCGCGCGGCAACGGTTTGCGGTCTAGAATTCTACGGCGCCGACCGCGTGGTGTTCGCATCGGACTGCCCATTCGATCCGGAAAAGGGCCCCGGTTATATCCGCGAGACGCTCCAGATCATCGACTCGCTCGATCTTTCGAAGGCTGATCGCGACAAGATTTACTTCGGCAATATCGAGCAGATGACCGGAATGAAATTCCGGCGGTGAGTGATTGAACGTGATTGTGAACGACGGTTACAGCGATATCCCCAAAGGAAAGATCGCGACCGTCGTCACCTCGCTTGAAATGCTTGCGCGCGCCCCGTTGCGGCAGGAGCGCGCAAGCAGCGATTGGAAGATCAACCGCACTCATCGTCCCGATCTCGATTGGTATCGCGATCTCTATCGGCGCGTCGGACAGGATTGGCTGTGGTTTTCACGGCTGCGGCTTGCCGACAGCGACCTGCAATCGATCATTCATCACAAATCAGTCGAGATCTATGCGCTGCAGATTCAAGGCAAGGACGAAGGCTTGCTGGAACTCGATTTCCGCAGCGATGGCGAATGTGAGCTTGCGTTTCTGGGACTTACGTCCGAACAGATCGGAACCGGCGCAGGACGCTGGCTGATCAATCGCGCAATTGAGCTTGCGTGGTCGCGCCCGATCAAACGTTTCTGGGTACACACCTGCACACTCGATCATCCGCAAGCGCTTGCGTTCTACATTCGCTCAGGCTTTCACCCCTATCGTCAGCAAATCGAAATCAGCGACGATCCCCGGCTTGACGGAACGCTGCCACGGCATGTGGCGCCGCAGGTGCCGATTATCTGATGACATACGCCTCCGCCTGCGGGGGAGAGGAAGCAATACAAATCGCGCATTCTTCGCTCTGCTCTTCCCTCTCCCCGTTTTACTGGGAGAGGGAAGCGGAAACTGCACCGTTACCCTGCCCAGCAGCCAAACTCGCCGCGAGCACACGCGCCACGTGGATCGCCTCGCGCGCTGTGCCATCGGCAATCTGATGACGGCACGAAGTTCCATCGGCAATGATGATTGTATCCTGATCCGCCTTGCGCACCGCGGGCAGGAGTGACAATTCGCCCATGGCCAGCGACACATCGATCGTATCTGCGCCATAGCCGAATGCGCCTGCCATTCCGCAACAACTTGACTCAATCGTCTCGACCGAAAGGCCCGGCACCAGCTTCAAAACCTTTTCGACCGGACCGAGCGCACCGAAGGATTTCTGGTGGCAATGGCCGTGCAGCAAGGCGCGTGCTGCAATCGATCCAAGCGGCAGCTTGAACCGGCCGGCATCAACTTCACGGCTGATAAATTCTTCAAATGTCAGAGCGTGCGCGGCAAGGCGCTTTGCCTGATCGGTCTTGATCAGCGCCGGAATTTCATCGCGGAATCCAAGCAAACAACTGGGCTCAAGCCCGACCACCGGGACGCCGTGGGAGACGTAAGGCTCAACAGCGGCCAGCACACGCTCGGCTTCGCGGCGCGCTTCGTTGACCTGACCAACTGATAAAAAAGTCCGGCCACAGCACAGGGGACGAGAACTCCGGTCAACCGGCGTTGCAATGTGCACGCAATAGCCGGCGGCCTGAAGCACGCTGAGCGCAGCATCGATTGTCTCGCGTTCAAAATACCGGCTGAAAGTGTCGGCGAACAGAACAACCTCAGGGCCACCAGACTTGCCGAGCGGCGCTACGCTGTCGTGGAAAATATCGGAACGCCAGCGCGGCAGCTTTCGCCGCGCGCTGAACCCGGCCAGCATTTCGGAAAATTTGGCAGCCCCCGGCAGCCGGTCACGCAGATTAAACAGCCACGGCACCTTCGCGGCAATCGGTGCATAGCGCGGCAGCCACCCGACGAGGCGATCGTGCAACGAGACGCCGTATTTGGCGGCGCGCGCCGCCAGCACCTCAATTTTCATGCGCGCCATATCAACGCCGGTCGGGCATTCACGACGGCAGGCTTTGCATGACACGCAAAGCTCCATCGTCTCCGCCATCGCATCCGAGGTCAGCGCATCGGGCCCAAGTTGACCTGTCACGGCAAGCCGCAGGCTGTTGGCGCGCCCTCGCGTAACATCGCGCTCATCACGCGTGACGCGATAGCTCGGGCACATCACCCCGCCGGCGGATTTGCGGCACGCGCCATTGTTGTTGCACATCTCGACCGCGCCCTGGAAACCGCCGCCGCTTCCGGAATAAGCCGACCAATCAAGCGCAGTTGCGAGTTCCTCGCCGCGATAATCCGGGCCGTAACGCAGCTTGCTGCGATCGTCGAATTTCGGCGCGCGGACGATCTTGCCGGGGTTGAACAGGCACTGCGGATCGAAGCGGTCTTTTACCTCTTCGAAGGCGCGCACGAGCCGCGAGCCGAACATCATCTCGTGAAATTCAGAGCGAACGATGCCGTCACCATGTTCGCCTGAATGGGAACCCTTATACTCGCGCACCATTGCGAAAGCTTCTTCCGCAATCGCGCGCATCGCCCTCACGTCCTTCTCAAGGCGCAAATTGAGCACGGGACGCACGTGCAAACAGCCGACAGATGCATGCGCGTACCAGGTGCCGCGCGTGCCGTGCTTTTCAAAAATACGTGTCAGCCGGTCGGTATAGTCGGCGAGATGCTCAAGCGGAACCGCGCAATCCTCGACGAAAGACACCGGCTTTCCGGCTTCCTTCATCGACATCATGATGTTGAGCCCCGATGTGCGCACGTCGGCAATTGCGGTCTGAAGTGCCGGATCGAGCACCTCAACAACACCGCCCCACCGTGAACCGCTTTTGTCCCAACCGAACCCGAGATCACCCATTAAATCGCCGAGCCGTTTGAGCCGGCGGATGTTTTCTTCCTGATCGTCTTCGCCAAATTCAACCAGCAGCACGGCATCGGGTTCGCCGCGCACAAATTGCTGCAGCGTCGGACGGAACATTGCGATATCGCCCGCAAGCTCAATCATGGTGCGATCAACAAGTTCGACCGCAATCGGACGGAGTTTTACAATGTGCTGGGCCGCGTTCATGGCCTCGTAGAAACGCCCGAAGTGACACGCGCCGACCGTGCGTTTGCCAAGCACCGGCCAGAGCTTCAGCTCTACCCGCGTTGAAAAGGCGAGTGTGCCCTCCGAGCCGACAAGGATATGCGCCAGATTGTGCTGCGCGCCGTTCGGCGCGAGCGCATCGAGGTTGTAGCCACCGACACGCCGCTGCACCTTGGGAAACCGAGCCTCGATTTCGGTGGCTTCGCGATTGCCAATTGCAAACAAATCTCTTGCGAGCGGATGGAGCGGCAATGATTGGGACAGATCGGAAAGATCGGACGCAACCGGTCCAAACCGCGCGGGCGTCCCGTCAGCGAGAAGCGCGTCCATTGAAAGGACGTTGTCACGCATCGTGCCGTAGCGCAGCGATCGCCCGCCGCAGGAATTGTTCGCGGCCATGCCGCCGATCGTGGCGCGAGAGGCGGTCGAGACATCCACTGGAAACCACAGACCGTGTGGCTTGAGCTTGCGGTTGAGGTCGTCAAGCACGATGCCCGGCTCGACCACGCACCGCCGCCCCTCGACATCGAGTTCGATGATCCCGGAGAGATGCTTGGAGCAATCGATAACGAGGGCTTCGTTGACCGTCTGACCGCATTGCGAGGTGCCGCCGCCGCGCGGCAGCACGCTCACGCCCTCATCGCGCGCAATGGCAATCGCCCGGCAGGCTTCGTCCATGGTGCGAGGAGCCACCACGGCTTGGGGCATCATCTGGTAGTGCGATGCATCGGTCGCATAGCGGCCGCGACTGAAGCGGTCGACCAGCACGTCACCCGTGATTTCGGCTTTCAGCCGGCGCTCAAGCCCCGGCCTTAACTGCGACCCCATTCGTTTTCTATTCCTTGAGAATATTAAGTTTTTTCGCTTGGAAGCGGCCACTCCGGGCGCGCCAGGGCTTGACTGAATTTTACATTCGTCATTGATGGCGACCAGTTGGCTCGGTGGCACACGGCCAGAAAGACTTACCTCAAGGAACTCCCATGCCCAAGAATTCTTCCCGCACGGCCGGTCGTCATTTTCTGCAGATTCCGGGGCCGACCCCGGTTCCGGACCGGATCCTGCGCGCCATGGACATGCCGGTCATCGACCATCGCGGACCGGAATTCCAGCGGTTGGGCAAGCGGGTGCTTGACGGCATCAAGACGATTTTCAGGAGCTCCGGCCCGGTCATTATCTACCCGGCATCGGGTACCGGCGCCTGGGAAGCCGCACTTTCGAACACCCTTTCGCCCGGCGATACCGTGCTGATGTACGAGACTGGGCATTTTGCGACCCTGTGGAAGTCGATGGCGCAAAAGCTCGGGCTCAATGCCGAGTTCATCGCCTCCGATTGGCGCGCGGGCGCCAACGCCGCGGCGATCGAGGCGCGCCTGAAGGAAGACAAGGCCCGCGCCATCAAGGCCGTGTGCGTCGTTCACAACGAAACTTCGACGGGCTGCGTGACCGACATCAGCGCCGTTCGCAAAGCCATCGATGCCGCCGGCCATCCAGCCCTCTTGATGGTCGACACGATCTCTTCGCTCGGCTCGCTCGATTACAGCCATGACGAATGGGGCGCCGACGTTACCGTTTCCGGTTCGCAAAAAGGCCTGATGCTGCCGCCGGGACTTTCCTTCAATGCGGTCAGCGAAAAAGCCTTCGCGGCTGCGAAGACTGCCAAGTTGCCGAAGGCGTTCTGGTCGTGGGACGAGATGATCGCCAACAACAAGAACGGCTTCTTCCCCTATACGCCCGGAACCAACATGCTCTATGCGCTCGCCGAGGCGATCGACATGCTGCATGAAGAAGGACTGGAAAACGTGTTCGCCCGGCACCATCGCCACGCCGAGGCAACCCGCCGCGCTGTGCGCGCCTGGGGACTTGAGATCTGGTGCCGCGAGCCCAAGGATTATTCGCCGGCGCTGACGGCTGTGCTCGTGCCCGAAGGACACGATGCCGACAAATTCCGTAAAGCGGCGCTTGAGCACTTCGATATTTCGCTCGGCACCGGCCTTTCCAAACTTGCGGGCAAGGTGTTCCGGATCGGTCATCTCGGCGATACCAACGACCTGACAATCCTTGGCGCACTTGGCGGAGTGGAAATGGCGCTTAGCGTTGCCGGCATTCCGCACAAAAAAGGCGGCGTGCAGGCGGCAATAGATTATCTCGCCTCGGCAGCCTCTAATCCCAGCCGCGCGGCGGCGGAGTAGGATACATGGTCCCGAATGAGCTAAATGCAGCGCTCCAGCAAAGCAGCAATGCGTCTGCGTAATTTGAAACAGCAAATTATTATGCTGGATCCCCGCTTCCGCGGGGATGAGCGGAGGGGATCACAGCACCTTCCCTTCCGCCGCTCGTCCCCGCGAAGGCGGGGACCCAGTTCTTTTGAAGTTAAATCACGCTCCGGTGTAATTGCGATCGACGACTTCGATTGAAACGCCTTCCGGCCCGCGGATAAAGCACGCGCGCACGCCGGGGCGCAGCGTTGTCGGCTCCATCGTGAATTCCGCCCCTTTGGCCTTCAGTTCGGCCGCAACCGCATCGACGTCAGTCACAGCAAATCCGAAATGATCGAGCCCTTGATAGGGCGTTGTCGGGGGCGGATTCACGCCATCGCCAGCGGTCACCGGCGCGATGAAAATATCGGTTCCGCCAAGCTTGAGATCGACCCGAGGTTTGCCTTGCTGCATGGTGCGCACCACCTCGGCCCCGAACATGCGTTCGTAATACTTTGCGGTTGCCTCCGGATCGGGACTTCGCAGATGAATGTGGTCATAGGTGAATTTGGCCATGCTGATTTTGCTCCATGATCGTCCGGTCAACACCTACGGGCTGTCGAAGCAATTGCCAAGAATTTGTTGAAGCAAAACCGCACACCATCTGTTGCGACTTACAATGGGAGCTCCACACCGCCTTCCTTCTTGCAGGCAATGCTTGCTTCCTCCAGATCAAGT
>DATAIA010000607.1:0-11940 GCA_036262895.1 Xanthobacteraceae bacterium | reverse complement strand
CATCAAGCAGCGAAGCATTAACCGGAATCGGCGTCAGTTTGTCGCCGAGTTGCTTCTTGAGCGTAGCGGCTGTTGCGGTCCCCTCGACGTCATCGCGGATCGAGTACAGCAACGATTGATTGGCGATGATGTCCTGCCCCTGTTTGGAAAGCATGTAGTCCAGGAACAACTTGGCGGCGTTGGGATTGCGTGCCCCCTTGGAAATGAAGGCGACGCGCGACATGCCGAGCGTATAGTCCGATGGATAAACGATGGCGAGATTGGGATCCTTCTTCTGCCGAAGGAGGGCATAAGAGCCGAAGATGTTGGAAGCGATCAGATGCTCGCCGGAAGTCACCTTCTCCATCATCGCGCCCGCGGACGTGTAATACTTGCCGCCGGCCTTGCCGAATGCGGTCGCGAGGTCCCAGAACTGCGGCCACGCCTTGATATCCTGCGTCACCAGCATGAAGCCGACACCGCTCTTTTCGATGTCGTACATCGTCAGCTTGTTCTTGAGCAGATCGGTCTTTTCCATGCCGATCCGCACGAGATCGGCGTGCGACTTCGGCACGGCATCAGCCGGGAGCAGACGCTGGTTGTAGACCATCACCAACGGCTCAAGGGTGGTTCCGTAGGCCTGCTTCTCGTAGACCGACCAAGTCGGCAGATTTTTCGTCTCGGCCGATTCATAAGCCAGCGCGTTTTTGTCGGTCACCAGCTTGATCTGCAGGTCCATCGCCGAGCTCCACAGGAAGTCCGCAGTGCCCGCACCGGCAGCGACTTCGCTAATGAAACGGTTATAGAGCTCAGTGGAATTGAGATCGTTGTACTCGACCTTCAGGAACGGATAGAGCGCGCCAAAGCCCTTCAGGATCGGTTCGGCGCTTGCCGAATCGGTGCTTGCGTAAATGACTAGCTTTCCTTCCTTCTGCGCGCCAGCGATGATGTCGTTGTAATTGGCGGGATAACCGGCCGGTACGGTCTGCGCCCGAGCGCCGGACGTAATCAGCAAGGCCCCCAAGGCGGCCGCTACCAATCCAAGCCGTTTCATGATCCTGATCTCCTTCCCAGATGTGGACCGTTGCTGGTCCGACGTCGGTTTGCCTGGACGCTATCCCCCTCGCACCGCCCTGTCGAGGTAGCGTCCTGAAAGATCAATACGAATTGATGCCTGCTCGATCCCAAAGGCGCCCGGGTCAAAATCAGCCCCCGTAAAAAACGGGGGAGAGGGTCAAGTTGCCTCCCTTGCGGGGCCCCGCGCTTTCCGCCAATCTCGCGCCACGTTTGCAATCCCGCAGCGTGCGCCGGATTTGCGCGGCGGCGAGGAGGAATTCATGGCCGAGGCTCTGGCCAACACGGCAAACAAGCCCGTATCGAAGCGTGTCGGACTGTTCGCGACCTGCCTGGTGGACCTCATCAGGCCGTCGGTCGGCTTTGCTTCAGCCAAGCTTCTGGAAGACGCCGGCTGCATCGTCGAGGTGCCAAGCCAGACGTGTTGTGGCCAGCCTGCTTTTAATTCCGGCGATCGGACAACGACCCGCGAAATCGCGATGCAGGTGATCGAGGCATTCGCGCCTTACGATTACGTCGTGGCGCCGTCCGGCTCGTGCGCCGGAATGCTGCGCGTGCATTACCCCGAATTGTTCCGCGACGATCCCAACTGGCTGCCCAAAGCGGAAGCGTTTGCGGCGAAGACCTTCGAATTGGTGTCCTTCCTGGTCGATGTGCTGGGGCTTGATCGGGTCGATGCAAAATTTGATGGCACTGTCACCTATCACGATTCCTGTTCGGGGTTGCGCGAACTCGGTATTAAAGCTCAGCCCCGCAAATTGCTGCGGAGCGTTTCAGGGCTGAAACTCGACGAACTCAAAGATGCCGATGTTTGTTGCGGTTTCGGCGGCACGTTTTGTGTAAAATATCCCGACATTTCCAATGTGATCGTCAGCAAGAAGGTCGACAATATCGCGGCCTCGAACGCGCAAACGCTGCTCGCCGGCGATCTCGGTTGTCTGCTGAATATGGCCGGGCGATTACAGCGGGAAGGGCGCGCCATTCATGTGCGCCATGTTGCCGAAGTGCTGGCTGGCATGACTGACGAGCCGGCGATCGGCGAAGCAGGCTCGCAGGATCGAGAGGTGCCGGCATGAACCGGGTCACTTCGCCTCGCTTCAAACGCAATGCCAGTGAGGCCATCGCCGATCCGGCACTGCAAAAAGCCATGTCGGCAGGATTGGGATTTGTCGAGCGGCGCCAGGCGGCAGCCGATCGACTTCCTGAGTTCGATGCGCTGCGCGATTCCGCGCGCGACATCAAAAATCACACGCTTGCGCATCTTGATCTTTATCTGGAGGCATATGAGGAGCGCGTCACGGCGCAAGGCGGCCACGTGCATTTTGCAGTGACGGCTGAGGAAGCGCGCAACACCGTGCTCGATATCTGCCGGAAGGTTTCGGCGAAAACCGTCACCAAAGGCAAAACCATGATTGCCGAGGAAATCGCGCTCAACGATTTCCTGGAAGAGAAGGGCGTCACGCCGGTTGAGACCGATCTCGGCGAATACATCATTCAAATTCGCCGCGAGATGCCCTCGCACATCATCGCGCCGGCGATCCATCTTAATAAGGAACAGGTCGAGGCCGATTTCCGGCGCGTGCACACGCACCTTCCGCCCGATCGTAATCTTGACGAGCCGGCGACGCTGCTTGCCGAAGCGCGCGCCGTTTTGCGCGAGCGCTTTCTCGCCGCCGACGTCGGCATTACCGGCGCAAATTTTCTTATCGCCGAAACCGGAACATCGATCATCGTCACCAACGAGGGCAATGGCGATCTGACGCAAACCTTGCCCAAGGTGCACATCGTGCTCGCGACGATCGAGAAATTGGTGCCGACGCTTGACGACGTTGCGCAATTGCTTCGCGTGTTGGCGCGCTCCGCAACCGGCCAGGACATGTCGGTTTATACGACACTTTCAACGGGGCCGCGGCGTAAAGACGATCCCGATGGACCCGGCGAATATCACGTCGTCATTCTCGACAACGGCCGCTCGGCCATGCTTGAGGGCGAGTTTCGCGACATGCTTCGCTGCATTCGCTGCGGCGCGTGTATGAACCACTGCCCGGTGTTCAATGCGGTCGGCGGTCATGCCTACGGTTGGGTCTACCCGGGACCGATGGGCGCTGTGCTCACGCCCAGTTTGGTTGGTGTCGATCAGGCCGGCCACTTGCCCAATGCATCCACCTTCTGCGGACGTTGCGAAGAAGTGTGCCCGGTGCGCATCCCGCTGCCGCGCATGATGCGGTCGTGGCGCGAGCGCGAATTCGAGCGCCATCTGTCGCCCGCGACGATGCGTTCGGGCCTCGCATTCTGGGCGTTCTTTGCCAAACGGCCGAGCCTCTATCGGTTGGCGACGAACGTTGCCATGCGCGCACTCTCGCTGGCGGGCATGTTCTTCAATGGACGGTTCAGTCATTTGCCGCTTGCCGGCGGATGGACGCGTCATCGCGATTTTCCCGCTCCGCAAGGCGGCACATTCCAGTCGGAATGGAAGCGGCGTAAGGGGCACGCATCATGAGTTCCCGCAATATTATTCTTGCCTCGATCCGCCGGTCGCTCGGCGTCAGTGGAAAAGAAGCGCCGCGCCGTAAGGCCGTTGTCGATCGCCTCAAGCAACATCCAAGCGGCGTTGTGCCGGCGCGCGGCCAACTCGCGCCAAAGGAGCGCATCAAACTGTTCTGCACGATGGTGGAGGCGGCGAACGGTACGGTTGAGGAGATCCCGCGCGCGAACGATGTGCCCGCAGCGGTCGCCGCGTTCCTGCGCTCGCATAATCTGCCGATGTCGGTTCGTCGCGGTGATGATTCTCGTCTGACTGCATTCCCCTGGGATCGCGAGCGCACGCTTGAAGTGACCACAGGCCCATCCGATGGCGGCCAGTTGGCATCTGTGTCTCATGCATTCGGCGCGGTCGCCGAATCCGGCACGCTGATGTTGACCTCCGGCGCGGACAATCCGACCACGCTCAATTTCTTGCCGGATACGCACATTGTCGTGGTCGATGCCAAAGATGTGGCCGGCGACTATGAGACGGTGTGGCAACGTCTGCGCGACAAATACGGCGAAGGCACCATGCCGCGCACGGTCAACATGATCACGGGACCGTCACGTTCAGCCGACATCGGACAAACGTTGATCCTGGGCGCGCATGGGCCCCGGCGTCTGCATGTCATGGTGGTCGGCGATCAGTAAGCTCCAAATAAACCCCAAGTCCCGATCTGCGTTTTCATAGCCAATTCACTTCCCACCACATGGTCAGCAACTCGAACAGCGATGACGCGCCTTATTGGTCGAGGGCGGGACTTGTCGAAGGCGTACGCCTGACCCTGCCGGCTCTTCCCAGTGTGACGGTTTTTGCGGCGGCGTTCGGCACCTTGGCGGCACAAAAGGGATTGAGCTTCATCGAAGCCACTGTCATGAGCGCCGCGGTCTATGCGGGCATGGCGCAGCTTGTTGCGATGGGCATCTGGGCCGACTCTTTGACGCTTGCTGCTGTCACGGCTTTGTTTTTCGTTACATTGGCCGTCAACATGCGCTTTGTTTTGATGGGCGCGTCGCTGCGGCCGTGGCTCGGCAAACTGCCGGGCTGGCAGGTCTACCCCTCGCTCTATTTGCTCACCGATGTTGCCTGGCTTGTCGCCACGCGTTACCGCGCAGGCGGCAGATCGGATGCCAGCGTTTTTCTCGGCAGCGCCGCGGTGCTCTGGGTCGTATGGGTTGCGGCAACAATGCCGGGATATCTCTTAGGCGCGATGGTGAGCGATCCTCGACGGCTCGGTCTCGATCTCGTGATGCCCTCAATGTTTGTTGCGATGTTGGTTCCGCTCTGGCGGGGCGCAAGGCGCGCGATGGCCTGGCTCGTTGCCGGTGTGGCGGCTGTCGCGGCTTCATACCTCATCCCAGGCTATTGGTTCATTGTGATCGGCGCCATTGCGGGCAGTCTCACCGGAGGCCTGGTCGATGGCGACGATTGATGCAGCCAATCTCGGCGTGCCGATGGCCATTCTGGCGATGGCGGCCGCAACCTATCTCACGCGCATCGCCGGCTTCTGGTTGATGGCGCATGTGCCTGTCACCGCGCGCGTGCGCCGGATGCTGGAAGCCTTGCCAGGCTCGATTGTCGCCGCGACTGTTTTGCCTTTCGTCCTCCAAAGCGGCGCGTCGGCCGTGTTTGCCGTCAGCGCGGCGGCAGGGGCGATGATCGTGTTTCGCAACGATTTCGCCGCGGTCGCCGCCGGCATGTTGGTCGCGGTCTTCGCCCGAAGTTTCGGGTTTTAGCGCCGGCAGGTCATTCGAGCCCGACAAGCCTATTGATCAAAAAACTATTGACCCAAGTAGCCTGAGTCGGGTGAATCCCTCCCGCGTGCCGATAACATGGTTCAGGGAGGTTAAGCGTGCTCGTCGATCATCGCACTTATCGTATTAAGCCGGGCGGGGTGCCCGCCTATATCGAGAATTATGAAAAATATGGCCTCAAGCCCCAGACCCGGCATCTCGGCCAGCCCGTTGCCTATCTGATTGCGGAAAGCGGCGAGCTCAACACCATCGTCCATATCTGGGCCTATGAAGACGCCACAGATCGTCAGCGCCGCCGCGCCGCCATGATGGCGGACCCGGAATGGCAAGATTATCTGCGCCGGAACGCCGAGCTTGGGCTTCTGCTTGAGCAGACGACGAAGCTGATGCTTACGGCGAGCTTTGCTCCAATCAAGCGTTGAGAAATAGCGTTCGGACTTTCGCTCATATTGAATTGGAGAACGTAGCATGCATGCAAACGACGGCACCCGATCGGGTGGTGAGGTTTTGGTCGATCAACTGATCGCCCATGGCGTGCGCCACGTTTTCTGTGTTCCCGGCGAAAGTTATCTCGCCGCCCTCGATGCGCTTCATGATCGCGATGTGAACGTCACCGTCTGCCGCCAGGAAGGCGGCGCGGCGATGATGGCCGAAGCGGTGGGCAAGCTGACCGGGCGTCCAGGCATTTGTTTCGTGACGCGCGGTCCCGGCGCGACCAATGCTTCGGCGGGAATCCACATCGCGCGTCAGGATTCCACGCCGATGATCGTGTTTGTCGGCCAGGTCGGGCGCGATATGCGCGAGCGCGAAGCGTTCCAGGAATTGGATTATCGCGCCGTGTTCGGCACGGTCGCCAAATGGGCGACCGAGATCGACGATGCGGCGCGCATTCCGGAAATCGTCTCGCGCGCCTTCTTCATGGCGACAAGCGGGCGGCCTGGTCCGGTCGTCATCGCACTGCCCGAGGATATGTTGACCGATCGCGTCGCTGTGCCTGACGCGCCGGGTTTTGAGCCGATCGAAACATGGCCCGGGCTCACCGATACGACCAAAATCCAAAAGTTGTTATGGGCAGCCGAGCGCCCGATCATGCTGCTTGGCGGCAGCCGCTGGTCGGAGCAAGCGTGCGCCGCTGTGATGCGCTTTGCCGAGCGCTTCGAGCTTCCGATCGCAACAACGTTCCGCCGTGCGCATTTGTTTGATGCGATGCATCGCTGTTATGCGGGCGATCTCGGCATCGGGCCCAATCCGAAATTGTTGGCCCGTGTGAAAGAAGCCGATCTCATCGTGCTGGTCGGTGGCCGCCTCGGCGAAATGCCGTCGCAGAGCTATACGCTGCTGGATATTCCGACACCGAGCCAGACCTTCGTGCACGTGCATCCCGGCGCCGAGGAACTGGGCCGCGTTTACCGCCCGCATCTTGCCATTAACGCCGCGCCGACCGCTTTCGCCGCGGCGCTCGAAGGCCTGCAGCCGCCGAATGAGATCCGCTGGCGCGAGGGGACCAAGGAAGCGCACACCGATTATTTGGTGTGGTCGGAAAAAGCGACGCCCGTTCCAGGCCCGGCCAATCCCGGTGAGATCGTCACGTGGCTGCGCGTTCACCTGCCTGACGATGCAATCCTGTGCAACGGTGCGGGCAATTACGCGAGCTGGATTCATCGATTCCATCGCTTCCGCCGGTTTGGAACGCAACTCGCGCCGACGTCAGGATCGATGGGATACGGACTTCCGGCGGCCGTTGGTGCAAAGCGGCTGTATCCCGATCGAACGGTTGTTTGTTTCGCGGGCGATGGATGTTTCCTGATGCACGGTCAGGAGTTTGCGACTGCCGTGCAATACGATCTGCCCATCATTGTCATCGTGATCGACAACGGCATGTATGGAACAATCCGCATGCATCAGGAGCGCGAATATCCGGGGCGCGTTTCGGCAACCGCGCTGCGCAATCCGGACTTCGTTGCCTATGCGCAGGCGTTCGGGGGCTTTGGCGTGAAGGTCGAAACCACCGCGGATTTCCCAGCTGCGTTCGATGCTGCCGTGAAATCGGGCAAGCCGTCAATCCTTCACGTCAAGATCGACCCCGAGGCGATTACGCCAACCGCAACGCTTGCAGGCATCCGCGCGAAAGCGCTGGCCCAAAGTGGCAGGTGAGGGGAAACGAGCTTTCTTTTTCTTCCCTCTCCCATCGGGGAGAGGGTGGCGAATTCGCTTAAGCGAATTCGTCGGGTGAGGGGTTACACGGCTATCGAGAGGCCGTCCCCCTCATCCCGCGCTCGCTTCGCTCCGCGCGCCCCTTCTCCCGCAAGGGGAGAGGGGCTTTGGGTCGCCTCAACGGTCATAATCGCTATCGCGCAGCAGATACTCGCCCGTTGAATTCATAAATGAATTATGGTTCAGTTGTTTCGCGCGATCCTGAATCGCGATTCGGAATGTGCCGGGATGATTGGCCATGGCCTATCGCCGCACTGATAAGGTGGAGCGCCGCCTCAAGCAGCGCCACGCGGCTATCATTCTGGCTGCGCGAGCTGCCGCCGCCGAAGGCGGCATGGGCAGCGTGCAAATCGCACCCGTCGCAGAGCGTGCCGGGATCGCTGCTGGCACCGTCTATCGCTATTTCCCATCGAAGACCGAACTCGTCACCGCCCTGGTTGCCGCTGTATCCGAGCGCGAGATCGCCGCGATGCGACAGGCGGCCGATAAGGCGCCTGGGCCGCTTTCGGCTCTTGCCGCCGCGATCACGACATTTGCCGCGCGCGTGCTCGCAAACCGCTCTCTCGCCTGGGCGGTGATTGCTGAGCCGGTCGATGCCGAAATCGACAGCGTGCGCCTTGTCTATCGAAAGGTGTTGGCCGCGGAATTGGAAAGCCGGATTGCAGCGGCGATGCGCGCCAAAAGCTTGCCCGAGCAGAACGGCGCGGTTTCTGCAGCGGCCATTATCGGCGCGCTTCTGGAAGGTTTGATCAGCCCGCTCGCGCCAAACCTTTCAAATGATCCGGCGCGCGCACACGATGCGGTGCAGGCGCTGACCTTGCTTGCTTTGCGAGCCGTGGGTGTCGTCGACGCGCATGCGCGTGGTCTTGTTGTACAGACCGCGTTCCCTGTCATCGAGGACAAAGAGTAAGCGTCAATGCGACATCAAGACGGGAACCGTCATTGAGTCGAGAATACGCCGGCTCACACCACCGAGCATCAGCTCGCGCAAACGCGAATGTCCGTATCCGCCCATCACCATGAGGCTTGTTGCGCTGTCTGATACATAGGATAGGATCGCGCTGCCGGCATCGATATCGCCCATGGGAATGCGCCGGAATTGCGCTTTGATGTCGTGTCGCGCGAGATGCTGCACGAGTCGTTTACCCGAGCGATCGTCGTCTGCCGCGTCATCCTTAACCACCGTGATGACTTCGACCTCCTCGGCGCGCGCGAGAAATGGCAGTGCATCACTCACTGCTCTGCTCGCAGGCCGGCTGCCGTCCCAGCACACCAGAACACGATCAAGGCTCAGCGCATCTTTCTGAATATAGGGGACGATGATGGTCGGGTGTCCCGATTGAAACAACGCCGCCTCGATGATGCGTTGCTCAGGAGCAACGCTACCGTCCGGATCGGCTTGGGCCAGCACGGAAACATCGAATATCCGTGCCATGCTGCCGAATGTATCCGGTGCCCCGTCCAACGTTGCGTCCAAGATTTCGGATTGGACCTTTAATCCGCGGCTGCGCGCGGCATCCTCAAAAGCGGCAATCGCCAGCCTTGCGGCCTGGTCGCTTTCGAGCCGCTGCTTTTCAATGATCTCGGCCGGAAGCGAGTCCAGGGCTGTTGCCGGCATCAGCGGTTCGTAGGCGAAGGCAAGGCCCGTGATTTCAGCGCCGAATGTTTGCGCGACGGATAGCGCATAATCGGCCGCCACATCGCGCTCGGGGGCGATCGATAAATTGACAACGATGTCCTTGACCATGGAGACGCCTCCGACCGAGCTGGTTTGCTTCGCAAGGGAACGGTCGGAAGCTGAATTGGTTCGCGTGCGAATAACGTTTCGCGTGCAATGCGCCAGCCGATCACTTCTTCGGTTTGCCGTCGGAGCCGAACTGCTTCAGATAGGCCCAGAGATTATTGGCCTCTTCCTCGCTTTTGACGCCCGCAAAAACCATCTTCGTGCCGGGCACCTTGCCGCGCGGGTCCTTGATGTATTCCTTGAAGACCGCTTCGTCCCACGTAAGGCCAGAATTTTTGTTGGCGTCGCTGTAGTTGTAACCGTCGACCGTACCCGATTTCCGGCCGTCGAGGCCGTTGAGCACCGGGCCCACCTTGTTTTTCGCGTCCTCGCCAACGGAATGGCAGGGCAGGCATTTCCGGAACGATTGTTCGCCAGCCGTAACGTCCTGGGCCAGTGCCGCTCCCGCAGACACGACCAATGCCATTGAAGCGACAACCAATCTTCTCATCGCCTGTCTCCTTTTTGGGCCGATTCGACCTGACGACACGATTCGGGCCACTCGAATGGCGATCCGGAGGCCCGGTGTCAACGCTTATTGATGCCTGACATTGTTGGTGGGCGGCAACAATGGAGCGATAATGAGCGGTGAGGGGGCTAACGCGGCCTCTAAACAAGGCTTAAATTTGATGCGATATCGCATTGCTTGAGAGCGATCCGATTTTCAGGGAGTTCGTGAATGTCCGTGCGCATGCCGGAGCCCGAGGCCGATATCTTGTCCCGGCGCGATGAGATCGTGCGTGCGTTGCGCGCCATCGTTCCGGGCGAGGGGGTTATCGCGAACGAACGCGAGATGAAGCCCTACGAATCCGATGGGCTCACCGCCTATCGCCAGCTTCCGATGGTCGTGGTGCTGCCGGAAACGACCGAGCAGGTCTCCAGCGTTTTACGGTTTTGCTACGAGCAGGGCATCCGCGTGGTGCCGCGCGGCGCCGGCACCTCGCTTTCAGGTGGAGCCCTGCCGCTTGCCGATGGCGTGTTGCTCGGCCTGGGGAAGTTCAACCGTATCCTGGAAATCGATTTCGATAATCGTATTGTTGTGGCGCAGCCCGGAGTGACCAATCTTGGTGTCAGCCGTGCCGTCGAGCATGCCGGTTTTTATTACGCGCCCGACCCCTCGTCCCAGATCGCCTGTACGATCGGCGGCAATGTCGCGGAAAACTCCGGTGGCGTGCATTGTCTGAAATACGGCATGACGACCAATAATCTGCTCGGCATCGAATTCGTGTTGATGACGGGCGAAGTGTTGCACATCGGCGGCAAGCATCTCGATAGCGAAGGGTACGATCTGCTGGGCCTGATTACCGGCTCCGAGGGGCTGTTGGGTGTCGTCACCGCGGTGACGGTCCGCATTCTGAAAAAACCGGAAACGGTGCGTGCGGTCCTGATCGGATTCGAAAAATCGGAAGACGCGGGCGATTGCGTTGCCCAAATCATCGGAGCCGGCATCATTCCCGGCGGCATGGAAATGATGGATGGGCCGGCCATCAAGGCCGCGGAAGAATTCGTCCACGCCGGCTATCCGCTCGATGTCGAAGCCTTGTTGATTGTCGAACTTGATGGGCCGCGCGCCGAAGTCGATCATCTTCTGGAACGCGTGACCGCCATTGCCCAAAGCTGCCGCGCCAAAACCTTACGCGTTTCGAATTCCGAAGAAGAGCGGCTGGCGTTCTGGGCGGGGCGCAAGGCGGCGTTTCCGGCCGTCGGCCGCATCTCACCGGATTATTACTGCATGGATGGCACGATCCCGCGCGGAGAGCTTCCATTGGTGCTGGCGCGCATGCGGGAAATGTCCGCGAAATACGGGCTTCAGGTCGCCAATGTGTTTCACGCCGGCGACGGTAATCTGCATCCGCTCATCCTCTATGACGCCAACAAGCCGGGCGAACTTGATCGCGCCGAGGCGTTCGGCGCCGATATCCTCAGGCTCTGCGTGGATGTGGGGGGCGTTCTCACCGGTGAGCACGGTGTCGGAGTTGAAAAGCGCGATCTGATGCCGACGATGTTCAACGAGATCGACTTGCAGCAACAGCAGCGATTGAAGTGCGCCTTCGATGACAAAGGCCTGCTCAATCCGGGCAAAGTGTTCCCGACCCTGCATCGCTGCGCCGAACTCGGACGCATGCATGTCCACGCGGGCCAGGTGCCATTTCCGGATATTCCAAGATTTTGAGTAATTTCCAATGACCGACATCCTCAAAGTCCGGGACGTCAAGGACGTCGCCGCGGCGGTTGAATGGGCTCTTGCCGGCGGCAAAACGCTGGAAGCGATGGGGCATGGCTCGAAGCGGCCGATAGGTCGTGCCGCGCAATGGGACACCACGTTGGATCTCTCCGCGCTCACCGGAGTTACCCTTTACGAACCCAACGAACTTGTGCTCTCCGCCCGCGCCGGAACCCCGCTTGCTGAGATTACGGCGCTTGTTGCCGCGCAAGGTCAGGAACTCGCCTTCGAGCCGATCGACTATGGACCGCTTTTGGGTCAATCGGTCGGGCGCGGAACCCTCGGAGGGACTTTAGCCTCGAATGCATCGGGCCCGCGCCGGATCAAGGCAGGTGCCGCACGCGATCATTTCCTGGGGTTTTCGGCTGTGTCGGGACGCGGCGAAATT
>DATAIA010000606.1:0-3441 GCA_036262895.1 Xanthobacteraceae bacterium | reverse complement strand
AAAGCAAGGCATCCCTCATGATCCAGAATGCCATTCTCCTAATAATCAATGTCCTTGGGATCTGGCGTTGGCTGGCGCGTGCCGAGAAACAATAAGACGACAGACCTAATCACATAGTCCGTCGCGTTTCAGCAACGCCTTGTTGATAGCCACGGCTGCCCGAGCGCCTTCTCCGATAGCGACCGCGATAAGAAGGACATCGCGCGACACGTCTCCCGCAACGTAGACCCCAGACACACTGGTTTCCTCCGTCATGGGGTCTATCATCACGCCACCCTTCTCATCGCGCCGGCAACCAAGGCGCTGCGAAAGGTCGGACGCCTGATGACAGCCGGTCGAGAAAAATAGACCTTCGCGCTGAAGGTCGGGCCCGCTGTCGAATTTTATCGTGCTCAATTTTCCGAGGTTTCCTTGCAGGGACATGATGCGCTCTTCACGCAAAACTATGCCGTGTTGGCGAAGCTTCAGCGCGGCATCCGCGCTTACTTCCGTCCCATCACTCAAGGCAACGATATCGGGTGTCCAGTGTCTGATCATAATGGCCAAATCCGCGCCTTTGTCTCCCTTGCCATAAGCGGCCACCGGTCTGCCCACGTATTCGAAACCGTCGCAGTAGAGGCAGTGATGGACGGATGCGCCGTAGAGATCCTCCAATCCAGGCAGCGGTGGTAGTTCGTCGACCAGCCCGGTTGCAAGTAACACCTTCGCTGCTGTTCCCGTGGTGCCGTCGGCGCAAGCAAAGGCAAACACTTCCCCTTCGGGCCTGATGTCCAAGATCTTCGAAACCTTGAGCTGGACGCTCTCATACCGGGCCAGATCCCGCCTTGCCGCAGCCAGGAAGGCGGCAGGGGACTTTCCTTCACGTCCAAGGAGGGCGTGTATCGCGTGCGAGGCTCGGTTACGCTGCCGATCTTCATCGCAAATGAGAACCTGCCGAAGGCACCTTCCAAGAACCAGAGAGGCGCTCAACCCCGCCGGCCCCCCGCCGACAATTAGAACATCAAATTTCATGTATCGTCCTCCTGTCGCTTTGCAAGGACCTTAGCACCAGTTCGCTCGTTGTCGGTTCGAGGTTGGATAAACGCGCACGCATCAGTTCCTGCAACACGAGAACTTTCGCCTGAGGAACGCCGCGAGCGGCGCGCTCTCCGCCGCGAAAGCAGCGTAAGAGTAACACTCTCCGGGCTGCAAAGATGCATAAATGGGCTCAAATTGGAATCGGAGCACGAGAGGCCTTCCTGAACGAAGCGGTCTACGTAGGCTGCTCGGGATGGCGCTAGTGGAAATGGCGCCTCTTTTTACAATGAAGTCCGGCAACCGGCATGGCTTCAATCACTACGCCAGCGAGGGCAAGCAAAAGTGTTCCCTGCTACTTTGTTCATGTTACCACCTCTCTTCTTTATGACTGGCGCATTGACCTTTAGCCTACCCCGCTTTGTGTGATTCAATAATCGGGATCGTCGTAACGCGTAGGCAGCCTATGAACATGTCCGGCTTTAGAATCCTATTTTGAGACCTATGCAACCGGCGCAAGTATAATGATTCTCAAAGCCGTCATGATGACGGTTGTCACGGATGTTGAAAAGCAGCGGGTCTCAACTCCGCGTCGGCGAACAGCGCGCGCCTCTTGCGCGCTAGTGTTTCGGGCGAAGGCTCTGAGCGAGGATCAGAACAAGCCGGCACTGCAACCTTCAGATAAGCGGGGAGGACGTCGGCGATATTGCCGGCAAAACTGCAATCATGATGGTTTCTTGGCAATCCGGATTTATGATTTTTGAAGCTCGGCCTGAATGACGGCAGCATCGACCGGGGCGTGGACTCATTAGCGCGGAGCCATAGCCTGATTGATGCGAGTTGGACGAGGCTAGGTAATGGGCGGCAAGTTTGTCGTAGCGCGTCGCCACCCGACGACATTGCTTGATTTTGTTGAAGAACCGCTCGACCTCATTGGGGGGCGGAGATAAGGACTAAAACAAATCGGCTTGCCGCGATTGCTTTTGGGCGGGATGTTGGCCCATGCGCGCTTCTTCATGGCAAGTCTCTAATCCAATCGGCGTCCTAGCCCCGCTCGGCAAGCAGCATCGACCCAGGCTTCAGCCCAGACAAGAGTTTTCTGGCAAGTCGATTATCGTGAGCCTCGCCGGCGTCAGCGCAAGCCGGACCGGCAAGCCGTTTGCATCGACGAGCGCATGAATCTTGCTGGTCAAACCGCCTCGTGACCGTCCCATCAATTGCTTTCTATTCCGGCTGATGCAGGCACCGTGCTGATGCACGCAGACAATAGGCGTGTCGATCATTTGGATGGCGGCATCATGCGCGCCCGCCAGAGCGCTCATGATCGTGGCCCACACATCCGCCCGTCGCCATCGAACGAAGCGATTGTAGCAGATAGTGTACGGACCGAAGTCGTCCGGTGGGTCGCGCATGGCGCCCCAGACCCTAAACGCAAGAAACGCCATTGAGGACACGACGGTCGTTCACCCGTGACACGCCGCGCGGCTTGTCCGGCAACATCGGCTTGATTGCGGCCCATTCATGGTCGCTAAGTTCGTAGCGCATGCTTCACCCCTCAATCACGAGCTTTGAATTATGGCTTTGGGCGACAGGCTAGACCTGGTAGCTAGCTAGTGAGGGTGGGCCTCCGCCTGTAGACCGACATATTATGCTCACTTGGAGTTTTGGCGTTCCTGCACCGAAGCAGACATTGACAGCGAGTCCGGAATGAAAGCTAGGCGCAAACTTGCTGCGGGCGCATACCCTGCGTCATGCTTGATCAACCATGATTATCTCGGCGGCCTCAACGATGTAACGGGCATGGCGGAAGTCACGAATCTGGCTGATGCTTCCAAGCCTCCAATCAAGAAGAACAAAATAGCTTGGCGATCCCTTAGGATTAGCAGGATCGATGACGATCGCTGCGGGCCGGCCCTCGACCATTCCCAGGCAGAGACGCCAATCGGATACGCCCTCGTAGTTGCCAAAGTATCGACCGACTTCCGCCCCACGGAGACGCGTTTTGCCAACGAGGTCCAGTTGAACATCCTCGGCCAGCATGCTTCGGACCGAATCGAAGTCGTGCGCGTTAAAGCGGTCGATATAGGCCAGAAGGCGGGTTTGCTCTAAAGGGCTGAGCGATGGCGGTGGCCGGTCGTCCGGCTCTTTCAAGATGGTTTGCAGCCGATGCCGCCCGCGATGGAGCGCGGCTTTGACGCCTGGAATGGTGCTTTCGGTGATGCGGCTAATCTCGTCGAGCGAGTAGCCGAGAACATCCATGAGAATGACGGCGCTTCGTTCGGATGCTGACAAACGCATGAAGGTTCGAAGTCCAGCCGCCGCCAACTGGCGCTGGAGTACCTGGTCGACCTGGTCGGGGAACATTGACGCATCCTCGCTTGCAAGGAATTTCTGTTGCCGGGTCCGCTGCCTGAGGTAGTCAAGGGC
>DATAIA010000605.1:0-1889 GCA_036262895.1 Xanthobacteraceae bacterium | reverse complement strand
GCGAGCCTCGTCAGTTGCTTGATCCGTCCTGGACCGCGATTCCATCCGATGGCGACGAAAATGCGCTCGTTGCGCCTGAGATCTGGGCCGATTGAGTTGATGGCGGACCCGTTGCCGCATTCGCACAGCTTCGTCCAGCCGACTTCGGGTGAGCCGCGCCACACCTGTCCCGTGTCCGTGCCGAGGTAGTACACCGGGGCCTCCTCGAGGACGCGGCTTTTGAAGGCCATGGTGACTGTGTTGCCGGTTTTGCCCCAGAACGGGTCCACTGCGGTCCAAGAATTCGGATTCGCGAGCACTGCATGCGGCGCGAGATCCGCGCCGGTTGCACGGAACAAAAGTCCGTTCTGTAGGTGCAGGAGGTGCCCTCGCCGGTGAGGGTCGGCCCAATGGTTGCCGCCGGTCGACTGCCCCCAAATCTGCTCGGACGAGATCGTTCCCATGAATGGCTCGTGCGCGCGGCATAACGAGCCACCAAAGCCGGCATTGCAGTCAAAGTACGCAGCAAAGACACCCGCGTCGATACGCACAGTCGCTCCATCGCCGCCTCCGAAGGGGAGCTGCTGTTGGAAGCTGGGCAGCAAGACCGCATCGCCGTTGTGCCAAAAACCTGCAGCGCTCACGGTAGCATCATTCGGGTCGAGGCCGATCGCTTCCGACTGGCCGATGGCGAGCCCCTTGGAAAGGGCTTCCCATGTTACGACACCATTTGAATCGAAGCGACCTCGGGTGCATACCGCCGTCATTGGCGACGAACACGATCTGGATCTGCGACTGGCCACCATCAAGGGATTGGTAAAACGCGATCTGCCCGATATAGACCTCATCGGAGTTGTACGGTCCGACGGTGATGACGTTGTTGAAGCTGAGCTGTCCGGGGTCGTGCGGAGGCGAGGACAATTCGGTCCAATTGACACCGCCATCGCGCGTCACGAACAGGCGATAGACGTCGTTCGTCACCGCGAAGCCCGCATAAACAATCGGCTGCGGATTCGAGAAGCCGATTCCCGTTCGGCCACCGAACGCGAGCGCAATACGAAAGACCGGGGAACTCGGCAGACCGCCACCGAGCATTTGCCACTGGTTACCGTTGAGATCGGACTTGAAGATACCCTGATCCGGAAATGCAGCATACAAAGCACCCTGATAGGGCTGCGACCAGATCGTTAACGATCACGCGTCCGGTCTGCGGCAGCCCATTTCTCAGTAGCTGCCAGCAATCGCTGCCATCCTCGCGATAGCGGTATAGGCCGGTGTTGGTTGCCGCAAAGAGTGTCGACTGTCGGCCGGGAACAATCAACATGCGATTCACCACCGAGATGCTCATCGGGCCGTTCGAGCAGCCGGGTTTGAACGGATCGGCGCCGGTTGGTGTCCAATCTGTGCCGCCGTCGACGGAACGGAATACACCGAGCCCCGGACCCTGGAAGCAGCAGGCGACATTCGGATCACCAGTGCCCGCATACACCGTCAGCGGCTTGCCGGAATCAATGGCGAGCGCGCCGATGGACATCGTTCCCTTGAGCGATCCGCTAGAGAGGGTGCGAATGAGTTGCGTGTCGGTGAGGGGTATCCATGATGTGCCACCGTCGCGTGTCTTCCATACGCCACCTTCAGCCGCGCCGAGATAAATGATATTGGCGTCGCGCGGATCGACGGCCAGGGTATTAGCTTGGCCATTGATTACATCGTGGTTGGCGATCTCCAACCCGAACGGTCCGATTGAGACCCAGCCTTCGCTGCGAGCGGTAGAGATCGTGGCGCATAACGCCAGTCCTAGCATTGAGACGAGAGTGGTTGCGAACAAGTTCATCTTGGGGCCCTGCCTCGAGAGAGATGAAGAGCGGCTTAAAGCGTGCCCCGGCGAAAATCGAGTTTGTGTAGCGGCG
>DATAIA010000604.1:0-12465 GCA_036262895.1 Xanthobacteraceae bacterium | reverse complement strand
GTACGGCTTGCACGTCAACTTGCTCCGGGACTCGAACCTCTCGCACCAGCGCGCCACCAGCATGGCCGCGGGCGTATGAAACGGCCTCGGTCAGTCCAGTGATGATCTTTTTGCCAGCGCCCATATTGGTCTCCGTTTAGCCTGAGGTGATAGCTACCCAAAGCCCCGCTCGATTACGAGGACACTCCGTGTACTTTGGACTGGTATTCATGGGCGAGATTTTTAACTAGCGCCGCCATTGCGTTTCGCTCGGCGTTAGTCAGATTGATTTTCTCGCCCTTTGCATAAACCGCGAGCAGGAAAACCGGCATGTTCAGGTCGCGGAAGTAATAGATCACTCGCGCACCGCCACGCTTGCCGCTTCCTTTCGCTCTCCAACGAAGCTTTCTCACTCCGCCAGTTCCGGGGATGAGGTCCCCGAAATCCGGATTTGCTGCAATGAAATCCGCCAACTCTTGTCGTTCGTCCTCTGTAAAGAGGCGATCGGCATCTGTTTGGTACGATTTCATTTCTACAATGGTGATCAAGTACTCCTCTGTAATAACCACTTTTAAGGTTCCTCATTCCTGTCGGAAGTCCGAGCGCGGAATGTCCCTCTCGCAACGAGAATTATACGTCACTGACGCATATGCGTCAATGACGGACTAAAATCCGAAATTTTTACCATCTTAGCAAAGCATCCAGCCCGATTACGCATGCCAAGCAATCGCCGTCGAAACCTTAACCTGGGCATGTTAAAGGGCTGACAGGACGGACGATTTCACCTGTTTTCGATGGCGTACCATGACTAAGGCCTCGACAGCGGCCATTTCCGGGACTGATGCCCGTGCGACCGCACTGCTCGCTCATTATGAGCGCGCGGGCTACGGGCGCGCGGAGCCGCCGATCCTCCAGCCGGCCGAGCCCTTTCTCGACTTATCGGGCGAGGACATCCGCCGCCGGATGTATCTGACGACCGATTCGTCAGGCGAGGAGTTGTGCCTGCGACCGGATCTGACGATTCCCGTTTCGCGCGCTTATCTGGCGTCGCCGCTGGCCGGACAGCCGGCAGGCTTTTGCTATCTCGGTCCCGTTTTCCGTCACCGCGACGAAGGGACCAATGAATTCCTGCAGGCCGGGATTGAGTCGTTCGGCCGCCGCGATATCGCTGCCGCCGACGCGGAAATGATTTCGCTTGGGTTTGAAGCTGCCAATCACTATGGCCTCGCCGACCCCGAAATTCGCATGGGCGACGTCGCTCTGTTTACAGCCCTGGTCGAAGCGCTCGATCTTGCGCCAGCTTGGAAGCGGCGGCTCATCAAGGACTTCAATCGTGCCGGCAGCCTCGCCCATGATCTCGATCAACTGGTGCTCCACGCCGGGCAACGCCAGCCTGATTATCAGGGTGTGCTCGCCGCACTTGCGGGTTCCGATCCCCGTGCGGCGCACGAACTTATCACCGACCTATTGTCGATTGCCGGGATCACGGCGGTTGGTGGCCGCTCGGTCGGCGAGATCGCAGACCGGTTTCTCGAACAGGCGGCATTCGGCTCCAGCGCCGGTCTGCCAAAAGAAACGCGCGCATTGATCGAGCGCTTTCTTGGTGTCAGTGCCGATCCGGATGAAGCCGCAGCACAGATGCGCGCGCTTGCCGCCGACGCGGGGCTCGCGCTCGAGAAGGTGCTTGATCTTTTCGAAATGCGAACCGGGTTTCTGGCAGCGCGCGGCGTCGATGTCGGTCGTATTCGTTTCTCAACAGCCTTTGGGCGGGGATTCGATTACTACACGGGCGTCGTGTTCGAGCTTCACGATCCGGCCGGCCGCGTCTCGCGCCAACTCGTCGCGGGAGGGCGATACGACGGATTGCTCTCACGGCTGGGCGCCACGCAGCCTATCCCGGCGGTTGGCTTTGCTGTTTGGATCGATCACCTCGCCAGCATCGGGGGCGCATCATGAGTGGGCCTTTGGTCATTGCCGTTCCCTCGAAGGGGCGGCTTCAGGACAATGCGAAGGCGTTTTTTGCGCGCGCCGGCCTTTCACTGGTGCAGCCGCGCGGCGCCCGCGAATATCGCGGTGCAATTGCAGGTCTCGATGGCGTGGAGGTTGCCTATCTCTCGGCCTCCGAAATTACGGCGCAGCTCGCGCAAGGTGCGGCGCATCTTGGCATCACCGGGGAAGATCTGTTGCGGGAAATGATTCCCGAGGCGGAAACGCGCGTCGTGCTTCTCGAAAAACTAGGCTTCGGCGAAGCCAATGTGGTTGTGGCCGTTCCGCAAGCCTGGATCGATGTGCGGACGATGGCCGATCTCGACGATGTCGCGTCCGCTTTCCGTTTCAAGCACGATCACAAGATCCGGGTTGCCACCAAATATGTGAACCTCACACGCTCGTTTTTCGCGCGCCATGGTTTGATCGATTATCGGATCGTCGAAAGTCTCGGTGCCACGGAAGGTGCGCCCGCCGCCGGGACGGCGGAATTGATCATCGATATCACGACGACCGGTGCGACGCTTGCCGCGAACGGTTTGAAAGTGGTCGAGGATGGCGTGATCCTGCGGTCCGAAGCCAATCTGGTTGCGGCGCGCGGCGCACACTGGGGTGCTGCGGAGCGCGAGGCGGCACGCATCATTCTCGATCGCATCGAGGCGCAGGCGCGTGCGCGGGCCTACCGCGAAGTGCGTACGCGCTTTGCCGGGTTCGATGACGCCCTGCTGAAAATTGCCAGGGAAAAATTCGGTGTGGTGACACCATTCGGGGGGCCGACCTCATCCGGCATGGTGACGTTGCACTGCCCGCCGCAGCACATCTACGCGCTTGCCAGTCTCCTGCGCGAAAGAGGTGCCGATACCGTTTCGGTCGCTGAACTTGATTACGTGTTTGCGCGTGACAATCCGCTGTTTTCGAAGCTCGAGGCCGGATTGCGCGATTAGAGCGTTTTCAAGCGAAGTGGATACCGGTTCGCGTGAAGAAAACGCGTCAAAACAAAAACACAGAGCACGTTCAAAGTGAACGCGCTCTAACTATTGCGGCGCGCCCGCACGGGAGTGCCGCGGCCGAAACACCACAAACCGCGCCAGCGAAAAGTTGACCAGAAAGCTCACGCCGATCGCAAACACCTTGGCAATGAGCACATGGAGCAACAGCAGCTTCGCACAGATCAGCAATGTTGCGGTATTGGCAATGAGCCCGGCAACGCCGGCGACGATAAACGTTCCGTAATCACGCAGCCGTAGGGTCTGGCCGGACTCGGCGGCAAAGGTGATGAATGAATTCAGGATGTAAGAACCGCTGACCGCGACCGTCCAGGATACGATGTTCGCGAATATCAGCGATGACGTGAGGTGGTTGATGGCGAGCCAGAACACGCCGAAATCCACGGCAGTATTTACAACCCCAATGGCCGCAAATCGCGACGCCTGCACAATGAAAGCGCGATCGAACAAGCCGACAATGCGCTGGACCGTCTTCACGTTGTTGTGCCCTGCATTCATTCTGTGTTCATCGCATTCCCGGAAGACTGAGGAGCAGTCTCAAAGGGCTTGCGCGACATCATAGCTAGTGCCGCCGATTTGAAGTTCCTACACTGGTTGCGGCAAGCTCATTTTAGGAATTTCAAATCAAAAGCGGCACTCGAATCATAGACTTACTAGTGCCCTTTCGTTTTAGAAGTTCGTGTAAGAGAATGCCGCGATGTATCACGAACTTCGAAAACAGGGCACTAGGTTGCGGTATAAATCGGCTGGAGCCGAATTCAAAGCTGCAATGTGTTTTGTCCGCGGTGAAGGAGCGGCGATATGACGACAGTGCCTAATCGACAAGCGGGCATGGGAGCGCCGATGCAGGCTGCATCGCGTGCGGAGGCCGGGCTTTCTGTTGTTGTCCCGGTTTTTAACGAGGCTGCCGGACTGCCGGCGCTCCATGAGCGTTTAAGCGAAGTCCTCGGGAAGCTGCGCGAAACGCGCAATCTCAAAGCCGAGATTGTTTACGTGGATGACGGCAGCCGTGATGCAACGCCCGCCGTGGCGCGCGGCCTTCCGGTCAAGGGCGCAGACATCCAAGTCATCTCGCTTTCGCGCAATTTCGGTAAGGAAGCAGCATTGCTGGCGGGGCTCGACCACGCCCGCCTCGGTGCCATTCTGTTCATGGATGGTGATGGGCAGCATCCACCCAGTTTGATCGAAACTCTGGTCGCGCACTGGCTCGATGACGACTACGACGTTGTTTTCACAGCAAAGGCGCATCGCGAAAATGAGCCGCCACTACGGCGTCTCGGTGTGAAGACGTTCTATGCTCTCCTCAACTGGGGAGCGCGACAGCGCATTCCCGAAGATGCCGGCGATTTCCGGCTTTTGTCGCCGCGCGCGGTTGCCGCATTACGGCAACTGCCGGAGCGTAATCGGTTCTTCAAAGGGCTCGCCAGTTGGATCGGCTTCCGCCAGATTCGTGTCGATTATGAACCGGCGCAGCGCGCGCACGGTCAAACATCCTGGAGCCTGTCGTCTTTGATCGGGCTCTCGATCGAGGGGCTGACGTCGTTTTCGGTCGCGCCGCTGCGACTTGCGAGCTTGCTTGGGCTGATGCTTGCTGTCGGCGCGATATTTTTTGGCGTCTGGATGGTTGTCGAAACATTGGTCTATGAACGCTCCGTGCCCGGCTATCCCTCGTTGATCGTTAGTTTGATGGTGCTCGGCGGCGTGCAACTGATGATGATCGGCGTCGTCGGCGAATATATCGGAAAAATTCTCTCCGAGCTGAAACAACGCCCGGTCTATTTTATCGCGGAGCATGATTTGCGAAATGCAGATCAGACGCCCGCTAGTCAAACATCCGTAAGCGCGGAAGCGGCGCGAACTGCGGCTGAATAAACGATTGTAAGTGGGGCGAGCAGGTGGTTGCCGAGCAGACCGGCGCCGTGTTGGAACAAAGAGCGGGGGAAGTTCCCTCGCTTCGCCGTATCTGGCTTTGTGCCGATGATTACGGCGTTTCTCCCGCCGTGAGTGGCGCGATCTATGATTTGATCGAGCGTGATCGGCTTAACGCAACATCCGTCATGGTTGTTGCGCCGAGCTTTTCGAGGGCGGATGCATCCTCACTTTCAAAGCTCAATGCCGACAAAAAGCGTGCTGCAATCGGTTTGCATGTGACCCTGACCGGTCGCTTTCGTCCGCTCACGAAATCCTTCAAACCGAGCACGGACCATCTGTTTCCCGATCTGCAATATTTGCTGCGCAGCGCGTTGCTGCGGCAGCTCGACCGGGACTGCATCGCGGCCGAGATTAGAGCGCAACTCGACGCATTCGCGAGTTCGTTTGGTCGTGCTCCGGATTTCGTCGATGGTCATCAGCACGTTCACATTTTTCCGCAAATCCGGGACGTGTTTGTCCAAGAGGTCAAACGTGCAGCGCCGCAGGCCTGGGTGCGTCAATGCGGCAGAGCGGTTTCCCTGGCTCGGCGAATTGGCGATCCCAAGGGCTTGCTGCTCGATTTATTCAGTTCCACGTTTCGACGCCGTGCGCGCGAGTTCAATATCGTGACCAATCCGGCCTTCGCCGGAACGTATTCTTTCGTTGCAGGGGTTGATTTTGCCGTGAACTTTCCGAGGTTCCTCCAGGGCATACCGGATGGCGGCCTGATCATGTGTCATCCTGGCAAGGTTGACGATGAACTTCGGCGCCTCGATCCCCTGACCGATCTGCGCGAACAGGAATATGCCTATTTTCTCGGCAACGAATTCCCCTCGGCCCTTAATGCGGCTGGTGTGATGCTTGCCTGAGCCAGCAGCCAATCCCATATGACAGCGGTGCATGGGAGGAGACGCCAATGACACCCCAGGAACGCCAATTGGTTGCCGAACTGTTCGATCGACTTGCCGCGCTTGAATCCGCGCCGCGCGATCGTGATGCTGAACACGCCGTCATGGAAGGGCTGCGCCAAGCGCCGCACGCGACTTACGCACTGGTACAGACGGTCCTTGTCCAGGACGAAGCCTTAAAGGCAGCCAATGCGCATATTCAGGAACTCGAAGCAGCGGTTCAGAATCAGGCAGGCGTGGGTGGCCAGCCCCAAGGCGGTTTCCTCGACACCATGCGCGACAGTCTGTTTGGTCGCCGCGACGAGCCGCATGCCGGCTCGGTCCCTTCAATAAATCCTTCGCGTTCTGTTTGGGGAACGCCTCCAGGTTTTCGGCAGGACACGCAGCCCTCGCAAATGGCGTCCTCGCCGTCTGCGCCGGCAGGAGGTGGCGGTTCGTTTCTTGGCACCGCAGCAGCGGCAGCAGCCGGCATGATTGGTGGCGGCCTGATGCTCGACGGCATTCGCTCCATGTTGGGCGGCCAGCATCATGGTCCGTTTGCTGGCGCATTTGATCACATCAGCAGCGGAGGAGTGCCTCGCGAGACGTCACCATGGAGCTCGGGCGGCAGCGATGATCTTTCGCAACAGGCCGGCCTCAACGATATCGGGCGCGACCGAAGCGCGGGCTTCGCAAACGTAGGCAATAACAATAACTCTGAAGAGCCGTTCGACATCGGACAAAACGATGCGCCCGATGACGATTTCGGCGACGACGACGGATACAACGGCGGCGATGACGGCAGCGCGGACGTCTGAATCAGATCGCGCTGAATCAGATCACGATAACCTTGGTTCCGACCTTGACCCGGTTGTAGAGGTCCGTGACGTCTTCATTGCGCATGCGGATGCAGCCTGAAGATACCGCCGTTCCAATCGTCCACGGCTCGTTGGAGCCGTGAATGCGATAAAGCGATGATCCCAAATACATCGCACGTGCGCCCAAGGGATTGTCCGGGCCGCCCGCCATGTAGCGCGGCAGTTCCGGACGGCGTTTGAGCATTTCAGCCGGTGGGACCCAATCCGGCCATTCGCGCTTCATCGTGATTTCTTTCTCGCCCGCCCAGGAAAAGCCCGGACGGCCGACGCCGATGCCGTATCGCAGGGCGGTTCCGTCGGACTGAACCAGATACAAAAAGCGCTCGTTCGTGTTGATAACGACCGTGCCCGGTTTTTCCGAGCCGTCGTAATCGACGGTGTGAGGCAAATAGCGTGGGTCGATTGGCGGATGTCCGGACTCGTCGGTTTCCTGCTCCACCGCTTCGTAAGGATACCGGTTTCGATAGGCTCCGCCTGCATCGTAGCCGTCGTTGGGGCGCCGCGCGTGATGGCCGTTGAATAGCAGCTCGAAAAAGCCCCCGCCGTAATTGGGTTGCTGCGACGGCGCATAGCGCACCCGCTCTTCCTGAATTGGCGTCGGCGGGCGCGGGCTCTGATCGAAAAGGCCCGGAAGCGGCGGGAAGGGAAGCGGGAACGGCAAAGAAGACTGAGCCGCAGCAGGCATTGCGCCAAGAACATACATTGCTGCGGCAAGGGAAATCGCGGCTCTCATCAGCTGCTCCTGAATACCATCGCGGGTGGTGTTCATTAGACGCACAAACATCGACTGTTTGGTAAACGGAGCGTGTGCATGGCCGCAGGCGCGGACTCACATATCAATTTCGTGGGCTTACGGTTTATTTTTTCTGAAAAGACGAGCCGCAGCGTTAATTCAATACGGAATCAAGATGGACTGTATGAACTTGGTGTTAAGTCGCGTGCTGTACATGCATGCACTCAATATTTCGTCGGGATGTCCCAATGCAGGCGCGCCGTAAAGTTTTTCGTGTTGAGGCAATGAAGGGATTTGACCTCCGCCCCAGGACCAGTGCCCCCCACAATGGGGACTGGCAACACGAGATCATCAGTGAATTGAAGGCGCTTCGCTCGATCGTCGAGCCTCAGGAAGTTATCACCGAGCGGATGATTGAAGCCTATAAGGCCGAGATCGCCGAAGCCCAGAAGCTCAAATCTGAGCTTGATACGATTTATAGCGCGATCAATCAGACCAAGCACGAGATCGCGACACTGCACATTTCCGGTTTCGAAGGGCCGGAAATGACGCGTGTGACTCATGAACTCGATGCGGTGGTCGGCGGCACGCAGAGCGCGACCGAGCAAATTCTGAGTTCCGCCGAAGCCATTGATCAGATCGCCAATACGCTATCCGCAAAACTCAAGGACGAGCAGGACCAGCAACTCGTCCATGACATTCAGGAACATGTCATCCGTATGTTCGAGGCCTGCAACTTCCAGGATCTCACGGGACAGCGGATCAGCAAGGTCGTGACCACGCTGAAGTTCATCGAAGAGCACATCGTGCGCATGATGGACATTTGGGGCGGTATCGAGAGTTTCAAGGACCAGGCGCCCGACCTCATGGAAGAGCGGGAAGGCGACTGCAAGTTACTCAACGGTCCGAAACTCGACGGCGAAGACGGACACGCGTCGCAGAACGACATCGACGCGCTGTTTAATTGATCTCTTGCGAGCTGCCGTTTTCCCACGCGGCATGCAAGTTCCGGATACTGATCTCCGGCAAAATTTCGTCTCATTTCCAGAGCACGCGAGCAACGGACTGCACCGCTACGCGCGTGAGGTCTTGACCCGCGCGCCATGCCTGCCACAGTGAGGGAAATGAAGCGGAACGAGGCTGGGCAAATGCGGCAATGGAGGATGGGGCTGGCAACTGGTGCGACGCTGCTCTCAGTTGTTTTTACGGCGGGATCGGCATTTGCAGCCCAGTGCGGCGGCAACTTTGAACGTTGGCTTGCGGATTTCAAACAAGAGGCCGCATCCAAGGGCATTTCCGCAACGACCATTTCCAGTGCGCTCAGCGGAATGACCTTTGATCCCGGCGTCGTTTCGCGCGATCGCGGGCAGGGCGTTTTCCAGCAGAGCTTTTTGCAATTTTCCGACCGCATGGTGTCGAGCTACCGTCTGCAGCAGGGCGCGCGGCTGATAAAGACCCATGAGGCACTGTTCGCGCGTATCGAAAAACAATTCGGCGTGCCGGCTCCGGTGCTTGTTGCGTTCTGGGCGCTGGAAAGCGATTTCGGCAGCAACAACGGAAAGTACTCCGTCCTGCGTGCGCTCGTGACCTTGTCCTACGATTGTCGTCGTCCCGACTTTTTCCGCCCGCAGCTTATCGATGCGCTGCGCATCATCGATCGCGGCGATCAGAAAGTCAGCGAAATGGTCGGCGATTGGGCCGGCGAACTCGGGCCCATGCAGTTTACGCCGTCGGACTATTTCAAATATGCGGTCGACTTTGACGGCGATGGCCGCCGCGATCTGGTCAAAAGCGTCCCGGACACGCTCGCCACGTCCGCCAACTTCCTGATGAATCTCGGATGGAAGCGCGGCGAGCCCTGGCTGCAGGAAGTTCGGGTCCCCTCGAACATGCCGTGGGATCAGGCGGATCTCTCGATCCAGCACCCTCGCTCCCAATGGGTGAAGTGGGGTGTGGCCGCGGCTCATGGTCAGTTGCCGTCAGATAATCTTCCGGCCTCGCTCATTCTGCCGATGGGACGTTTTGGGCCGGCTTTCCTCGCCTACAATAACTTCAAGGCCTATCTCGGATGGAATTCGGCGCTGGTCTATTCAACCACGGCCGCCTATCTGGCGACGCGTCTCAACGGCGCGCCTCCGGTTGGTCGCGGCAGCGGCACTGTCCAGGTGCTCGATTCACGGCAGATTATGGAATTGCAGCAACATTTGACGCGGAACGGCTATCAGATCGGCAAGTCCGACGGGAAGCTCGGCCTTGCAACCCGCGCAGCAATCAAAGCCGCTCAAATCAAGCTCGGGCTGCCCGCGGATTCCTATCCTTCAATCGAGTTGATCGAGCGCGTTCGCGCGATGCGGTAATGCGCGCGGCGCCTGAGGAAACTCAGAATAGCCAGAAATCCTCCGGCCGGATCTCCGCCCAAGCCTCTCCTGGCTTTAGGGGATGGTCGCCCCACAGCCGCACGCGCAAATCCCCGAGGGTCAAGAGGTGCTCCCAGCGCTCGCCGAGATAAAGCGAGGTGCTAAGCTGCATGGCCAAGCGGTGCGGTCCCGGACTATTGGTGAGCCGGGTGCGTTCGAGGCGCACATAACCGGTCGCCTTAGCACCGACAGGCAGGCTCGCGCGCGGCGTGCCCCATAGGCTCCACCCCTGTCCGTCAAGCCGTGCACGGCCGTTCTCGACCGTGCCGATCGTGCCCTCGAAGCGATTGTTGCTGCCCATGAAGTCGGCGGCGATGGCCGTGCGTGGCTGCTCGTACATTTCCTGCGGCGGTCCCGCCTGCTCGATCTGCCCGTCCCGCAGGAACAGGATGCGGTCGGCGACCGCCATGGCCTCCACCTGATCGTGAGTGACGTACAGAGCGCTGATGCGCACCTGCAAAATCAGTTCGCGCAGCCACGAACGGGCCTCCTCGCGCAGCTTGGCGTCGAGATTGGACAAGGGTTCGTCCAGCAGAAGGATCGGAGGCTCGTAGACGATCGCGCGTGCAAGCGCGACGCGCTGCTGTTGACCGCCGGAAAGTTGGTGAGGATAGCGATCGCCAAGTCCGCCCAGGCCAAGCCGAGTCAGAATGCGATCCACCTTGGCCTTGATCGTTGCCGTATCCGTTTTGCGCAGCTTGAGGCCATAGGCGACATTGTCGAAGACGGTGCGATTGGGCCACAGCGCATAAGACTGGAACACAAGTCCGAGCCCGCGCTGCTCCGGCGGCATGTCGATATTGTTCTCCGCATCGAACAGCGTCTGCCCACCCAGCGTGATGCGGCCGCCATTCGGCGTCTCCAGCCCGGCCACCGAGCGTAGGATCGTCGTCTTGCCGCTGCCGGAATGGCCGAGCAGGGCGATTACCTCGCCCTCGCGCATCGACAACGACACGCCCTTCAGAATTTCATTGTTGCCGTAGCGCTTGAATAATTTTTCGATAATCAGATCAGGCATGGAGCCGCACCCCTAACCGTAGAGCGATCGCCAGGCCAAGACCGATCAAGATCACGTTCACGACCGACAATGCGGAGATCAGGTCGAGCGCCCCCGTCCCCCACAACGACACGATCAACGAGCCGATCACTTCCGTACCAGGGCCCAGCAGATAAACCCCTGTCGAATATTCCCGACAGAAGATCATGAAAATCAGCAGCCAGCTTCCAAGCAGGCCGAAGCGAATCAACGGCAGGGTCACGTCGCGATAAGATCGGCCGACCGATGCGCCTGCGACGCGTGCGGCTTCCTCCAGATCGGGACTGACTTGATAAAGCGCCGAGGAGATCAGGCGCAGGCCATAGGCGAGCCACACCACCGTATAGGCAAGCCACAGACTGAACAGGGTGCTGCGCAGCGGCACCAGCGGCTTGAAGAACAGGAAGATCCATAGGAAGGCGAGGCCGGCAATCAGCCCCGGCAGGGCGCGCGGCATCATGACGATATAGTCAAGAAGCATCGCACCGATACCGCGCCAGCGATGCGCGATCAGCGCAATCGCCGCGTACACCATGACCGCGAATGCGCCACCGATGCTGGCGATCAGCAGCGTGTTGATAATGCCGCGCACAAGATTGGGGTAGTCAATCAGCTCACGGAAATGCCCGAGCGTGAGCACCTCGGTCAACTGGACGCCTTCGCCCCAGGTGCTGACGAGAGAGCGGAGGATGACGCCGCTGAGCGGCACCAGCACCGTCACGGTCAGCCAGGCGAGCACGATGGCCAGCGCCATCCAGCGATAGCCGCCGAGCGACAAGGGCCGCGCGGCCATGCCCTTGCCGCGGACGGTGATGTATCGCTCGCCCGCGCGCAGCAGATGGCGCTGCAACAGAACAAGCGGCAATGTCACCACCACGATCACCACCGCGACCACGGCCATCAGATGATAGGATGGCGTACCAAGCAGGTTGGTCAACTTATAGAGATAGGTTGTCAGCACCAGCAGACCGGCAGGGTCGCCGAGCACCAGCGGCAGGCCGAACAGTTCAAATCCGAGAAAGAAGACCAGCACACCGCTGAAGACCAGCGCCGGCATCACCAGCGGCAGGCTGACAGTGAAAGCGACGCGCATGACGCTCGCTCCGGCGGTGCGTGCCGCTTCCTCGACTTCGGGATTGAGGCTGCGCAGGGCCGAGGACGTATAGAGATAAACATGCGGAACGTGCGTCAGCCCGGCGATCAGAATGAGGCCCTGAATCGAGTAGAGATTCCATGGAATGACACCGATCAGGCTTTTGACCCACAGCGAGAGAAACCCGACAGGCCCGACGGCGACGACATAGCCGAAGGCGACCACGACCGGTGACAGAAAGATCGGGACGAGCAGCATCGGTTCGACCCAGCGCCGCCCCGGCAAGTCGGTCCGGCTCACCAGGAATGCGAGAATGCCGCCCAACGGCACCGCGATCAGGGTCATGCCGACCGCAATCGATATCGTCGTGATCAGCGCCGAATGAAAATCGGAATCGGTGAGAACGTAGTCATAGGCCTCTGTGCTGAACGCTGCCGCCGGCATGAAAAACGGCGCATCAAGCAGACTCTGATACAGGACCAGTCCGATAGGTGTCAGGACGACCAGCGCGACGGCAGCGGCGGCGGCCGCGCGGACA
>DATAIA010000603.1:0-2788 GCA_036262895.1 Xanthobacteraceae bacterium | reverse complement strand
TCCAAGTCCTGTACCACCTCCAGCGGCGATCGGCTGCGCAATGCTCCACCTGCGCCACTCCGCGTACAAACCCGGAGACTCTAACTGCCACTGGATGAAAATTTAGGGGCAGGTCACCCCGGTTCACGCTGGCGGGCAGTCAACAAAAAGAGACCGCTCGAAGGCGGTCTCTGCATTACGCGATTCGTGTTTAATTAGGCTGCGGTAAGCGCTGCTGCCGGCTTACGTCGGCGATAAGCCATGTAACCGACGCCAGCGAACCCGAGGATCATCATGGCCCAAGTCGAGGGCTCGGGGACGGCAGCTGCAATAGCGTCTCCTGGCAAAATTGCCAGATTCGTCAGATGATTCTCAATGCGGAATTGGCCGCTTGGTCCACCAACGTAAAGCTCGATGCGATTGTAGCCCGTTCCTGGAATGGTTGGGACGGTTATCGCGTTACCGTTCACAGTCTGGATGTTCGAAAAAGGACTCACAGCAAGGCCGCTGAGGATAATTGAGTATCCATTCACGGAATTGCTGGTGAGGCCGAAGGTATCCCAGGAATATGGATTATAAAGAGATGAACTCGCATAGAAGCTGCCCTGCGCTGCAGAGGCGGATAATGAATTTATCGATTCCTGGAAGTGAATAAATGGACGTAATGCCCCAGTATTAATTATCGCGTCATCGAACGTGAAGCCGAAGGTGATTTGATCTCCGACTGCAATGTTTGCAGGAGCAAACGCCACATCAACTGTTGCTTGCGCATTCACCGTCCAGATACTGGCCGACGCTCCTGTGGAAATTGTCGAAAGAAAAATTCCCGCGACAACGACACCAATTAGTCGAGATTTCACAAATTCCCCCATAAATGATTCGAGCAGATGATTATCTGTATTCTGTAAGTCGTTGCTTTGCAAAGGTAAGTTGGATCACCGGTTAACCGCTAAACGAAGCGGGAGGTAGGTTCCAATTACGCAACGGGTATGGCGACCGCCTTTCCGTTCTTGTTTCGTGCTATTTCCTCGTGGAAATACAGAGGCGGGCGATTGGCGAACAGTCAAAACGGTACGACCAGTATGCAGAGAAACGATGGGCAATCGCGACTACTTTCTCAACAGGCCTTACGGCGTCGGTTAATCCAAGTTGGCCTTCGGATTTTGACTTACCGCTTCGATCAGAACATGACCAGCGGTTGACAGCGGGCAAAGCGCTCTCGCACATAAATAGTGGGGTCAAAGAACCCAGAAGGCGTGCAAGCTGCATCAGCAGGAGCCGGTCATCAGGCGCGCCAGCATTCAGAATCGCCAGCAAAGCTATTGGAATGTCTGAAGGCAAATAAAGGCCAAGATTCAGAATGTGCATTGAAAGTACAGCAGTGACTGCCTGATTTTGATTCCGCCATTCGGAGGTTCGATCCCTCCCGCCCCAGCCAAGCGCTCCGCTTCCCCTGAAATTGCTGACGAAACCGGCCCGCTTGGGGCGCTGCTATCCGGCGATCGTCGGAACGAACCTGCGCGCGTGGTCATGGTTGCAAGAGGCAGGGCGCAACGGATCATTGGAATTTGGGGGCCGTTCCCAACGTCATTGGCAGCGAGTGATGGACGACAAGGTTCACAAGTTGGCGCAGAACGCGGGTCAATCGGCGCGCAGATTTGTCAAAGGGGGCGTGGCGCGCGAACGCAAATCTGAGGAAAGTGGACGTGGACATCCCGCGCGGCCTCGGCTAAGGGCAGCCGTGCGCCAGCTATGCATCAGCCCTTAACGGCGCCGATGGTTAGTCCGCGCACGAGATGGCGCTGAACGAAGATCATGACGATAACGATCGGCAGCATGATGCCGATGGCGCCAGCGGCGGAAATCGACCAGTCGCTGACGTCCTCGCCGCCAAAGGACGCGATCGCGACCGGCAGGGTTTTCGTTCTGATCCCCGTCAGCACCAGGGCAAACAGAAACTCGTTGTAGGAAAGCAGCAGGCTGAACAGGGCGGCGACCGTCAGTCCCGGGCGGGCCAGCGGCAGGATTACGATGAAAAAGGTCTGCCAGATATTGCAGCCATCCATCGCCGCGGCTTCGTCGAGGTCGCGCGGAATGTCCAGGAAGAAGCTGTACATCAGCCAGATCGTGAACGGCTGGTTGATCGCCACCAGCGCCAGGATCAGCAGCGGATAGGTGTCGATCATGCCGAGATAGCTGCCCATGACGAAGAAGGGGATCGCCAGCAGCATGTGCGGAAACATGCGCACCGTAAACAGGCCGAACAGGACAGGCGAGGCGCGTCGCTGCGGCATGCGCGACAGGCCATAGGCGGCAAGGCTTCCGATCGGTACCGAAATCAGTACCGTGCCGGCCGAAACGATCAGGCTGTTGATGAGATAGCGGACGAAGTCGCGTTCGAGCCAGACCTGGCGATGATATTCGAGCGTCGGCTGAAAAATGATGGTTGGCGGCACTGTGAACGCATCCGCAGGACTTTTGACCGACGTCAGCGCGGCCCAGATCAGCGGGATCAGGTTGATAAAGGTGAACGCGGCCAGGCCGATGAACAGCAGCGTCTGGTTCCGGACACGGGTGCGTCGACGTCCCTTCATCCGCTTCGTCCATATCCGCGATGCAGGACCTTGCTGAAAGTCGCGATGATCGCGGCGACGATCACGAGCGTGATGATGCCGAGCGCCGAGGCCTTGCCGACCTGCAGCAACTGGAAGCCGAGCTGGTAGGTGTACATCGTGATGGTCTCGGTGGCCGTGCCCGGACCGCCACCGGTGAGAACGTAGATCGTATCGAAGAACCGGAACACATCCAT
>DATAIA010000602.1:0-16615 GCA_036262895.1 Xanthobacteraceae bacterium | reverse complement strand
GCATGCGTCATGCGGCGCCCGAGAACCGGATCCTCAAGTTCCATTTCGAAACGCTCAGCCGGGCGGATGCCGCCGATCGCACCGACCGTGCCGCACAGCATCAGCGTGCCAGGAGAAAGCTGCGAGCCTTGAGGCAAGCGTGACAGCAGGTCGCTGGGCGTGCGCATCGCCGCAAGCTTGCCATCCTGATAGAGCACACGGTTGCTGCCGATCGTGGCGAATGCGCGGATGCTGATCTGATCCCAGTGTGCGGCGATATCATCGAGCCGCCACAAGGTTTTTCCAATCGGTTTGCCGCAGAGTTGTTTCGAAAGCGCAATTCCCATTGTCTCGGCCTTGCGGTCGGTGTGATCGGAGCCGACCCCCACCCACAATCCATCCGCAAGCGAAAGAACAAAAGGTTCAACCTCGCCGGATGTATCGGGGCCGAGCACTTCAAGCCGATCGGTTTGCACGACGTTGGTGGCCGCGTTCCGATAGAACACTGGCATCGAAGAGGGCCGCGGCACGCCAATGGCGGCGAGTTCCTCGACATGATGAAGCAGCGCCGCCTGATCGCGCCCGGTCCAGCCTGCAACAATCAACTGATGGACCGGCGTTTCAACTTTTTGCGATCGCCCATCGGCCAAGCATTCGAAGACAAACATTGCGGCTCCTTTAGTGTGGTGGGCGTTTAGTATCACAATTCAAGGACTTGTCTGCATTCCCATTCAGGTTTTTGCAACGGAACGGCTTCATTTCTGCCGCGTTGATCCGCTTGTAAATGCGCCCGTTGGCTTGAGCTTGTCCGTGCATGGAACGCAGGATCGAAGATTACGGCCTTATCGGCAATGCACGGACAGCGGCACTGGTGGGGCGTGACTGTTCGATCGATTGGCTCTGCCTGCCTCGCTTCGATTCTCCTGCCTGCTTTGCTGCCCTCCTTGGCTCGCCCGAGAATGGCCGTTGGATTATCGAGCCGGCCGAGCCGGAGCCGCGCATTTCACGTCGCTATCGCGACGGGACGGGCATCCTCGAAACCCGCTTCGAAACTGATACGGGTTCGGTGGTGATCATCGATTTCATGCCGTTGCCGGTTGACGATCTGCAGATTGATCTCGTTCGTATGGTGAGGGGCGAACGGGGATCGGTTGCCATGTCAACCGAGATTTTGTTTCGGTTCGATTATGGGCGCGTCATCCCGTGGGTGCGGCGGCGCGGTTACGGCCTGAGCGCAATCGTTGGTCCCGATGAAGTGCAATTGCGCAGCGATATTCCGTTACACGGCGAACAATTCACGACGCGCGGCAACTTCACCGTCGATGCAGGTGAATCGGTTTGTTTCGTGCTGAACTGGCGGCCCTCGCATCGCCGCACGATGATCTATCGTGAACCGGAAGAGATGCTGCGCGAAAGTGAAACAAGTTGGCGGATGTGGACCGCGCGTTGCACGTTGAAGGGGCCATGGTCCGACGCCGTCATTCGTTCGCTGATTACGCTCAAGCTTCTCACGTTCTATCCGACCGGCGGCATTATCGCGGCGCCGACAACATCGCTGCCGGAATTGTTGGGAGGCCCCCGCAATTGGGATTATCGCTATTGCTGGATTCGCGACGCGACGTTCTCACTCAATGCGTTCATGGCTGGAGGTTACGGTGAGGAGGCGCGTGCGTGGCGTAACTGGCTGTTACGCGCGGCAGCCGGACGCCCCGAGGAATTGCAGATCATGTACGGGGTGGCCGGCGAGCGATTTCTCGACGAGCGGGAGTTGCCCTGGCTTCCGGGTTTTCTCAACAGCAAGCCGGTACGGATCGGCAACGCGGCCTATCAACAACTTCAGCTCGACGTCTACGGGGAATTGATGGATGTGCTGTTCGCGGCCGAGAAGGTTCAACTTGAGCCGAGCGACGATGCCTGGGGCGTGCAACGCGCCCTGTTGACGTTTCTAGAGCAGATCTGGACGAAACCTGATGCCGGGCTCTGGGAGGTGCGTGGGCCGGTGCGGCATTTCACCCATTCCAAGGTCATGGCGTGGGTGGCGTTCGATCGTGCGGTGAAAATGGTGGAGCGCAGCGGCCTGGTCGGCCCGGTAGACCGTTGGCGCCGTGTGCGTGACCAGATTCACGCGCAGGTCTGCGACAAGGGCTTTGACGCCCGACGCAACACATTCGTGCAGGCCTATGGGTCGAGCGAACTTGACGCATCATTGCTTCTGCTGCCGCATGTCGGGTTCTTGCCTCCATCCGATCCTCGGATCATCGGCACCATCGAAGCCGTGGAGCGCGAGTTGATGGTTGACGGACTTGTTTTGCGCTACCGCTCGCAAAAAACGGAAGACGGCCTCCCTGGACAGGATGGGCCGTTTCTTGCCTGCAGCTTCTGGCTGGCGGATGCGCTAGCCCTTATCGGCCGGGATGAAGAAGCATGGGAATTGTTTGAGCACCTGCTCAGTTTGCGCAACGATCTCGGCCTGCTTGCCGAGGAATATGATCCGCGGCGGAAATGTTTTCTGGGGAATTTTCCGCAAGCATTTTCCCATGTGGCCCTCGTCAACACCGCATTTAACCTGATGCAGGGCAAGAGTGATGCGCAATATCGGGCGAATACGCGCTCCAAAACTCCCGATAAGCTCTCATTGACCGGTGCGGCCCTGGCGCAATAACTTAAAGCGCCTTTACAAGATCCCGATTAGGGACGTCTCCGGAGGAGGATACGCTGGAAAGCCTATTACAGGCCGCAGCCCCCGTTGCGGCCTCAAAGCGTGATGCCATTGCCGTTCGGCATTTGTCGAAACGCTACGGTCGGGGGCCGGCAGCGGTCGTTGCGCTTAACGACATTGATTTCAAGGTCGCCGATAGCGAATTCGTGTCGATTGTCGGCCCTTCCGGCTGCGGCAAGTCGACCCTTCTGCGGATTCTCGCGGGTTTAATGCCGGCGTCGGATGGAGATGTGCTTCTTAACGGCACACCTATCGAAGGCCCCCGCAAAGATATCGGCGTGGTGTTTCAATCCCCCGTGCTGTTTCCGTGGCGCACCGTGCTCGGTAACGTGCTGCTTCCGGCCGATGTTCAGGGTCTTGACCGCGAGCGTATGACAAAGCGCGCGCTCGAGCTGCTTGAGCTTGTCGGCCTGTCTGGTTTCGAGCACCGCTATCCCAGAGAATTATCCGGTGGAATGCAGCAGCGCGTCGCGCTTGTTCGCGCGCTGATTCATGATCCGGCGCTGCTTCTGATGGACGAGCCGTTCGGCGCACTCGATGCGATGACGCGCGAGTCGATGAACGTCGAATTGCAACGCATATGGCTGGAGCGCCGCAAGACGGTGGTTTTCATCACGCATTCGACGGGCGAGGCGGTGTTCCTCGCGGATCGGGTCATTGTGATGACGCCGCGCCCAGGCAAAATCGGCGATCTGCTGGAGATCGATCTGCCGCGGCCCCGGCCGCTCGATGTGATGAATACCGAGAAATTCGGCGGCTATGTCCGGCGCATTCGTGCGGCCCTCAACGCAGGTGGAGGCCTCGAATGATCGGCGGACCGCGTAGTTTTATTCTGAGGCTTGTTCTCGTCGCCGTTACGCTGGGCGTCTGGGAGCTGTTGGTACGCGTGTTCGACGTGCCGGCGTTTATTTTGCCGACGCCATCAAACATTCTGATGGCGCTTTATCGCGGGTTTGCAAGCTCGCTCTACATCGATCACATCGGTATCACTGTGCTTGAAACCCTGCTTGGATTCGCACTTGGAACCGTGCTGGCGTTTGCGCTGGGGACCGCGGTGGCGCTCAGCCGCTCCGTCGAATATTTCCTTTATCCCTTCATCGTGATGTTTCAGGCGATGCCGAAGGTAGCCCTGGCGCCGTTGATCATCGTGTGGTTCGGGCTTGGGCTTACGTCGAAGGTCGTGAACGCGGCGCTCGTCGCGTTCTTTCCTTTGATGGTCAATACCATTGTCGGTCTTCGTTCTGCCGAAGATGACAAAGTCAGTCTGATGCGCTCGCTCGATGCCACGCGGATGCAGATCTTCTGGATGCTGCAATTGCCGAACGCGTTGCCCTTTATTTTTGCGGGTCTTGAGATCGCGATGATTTTCTCTTTGATCGGCGCGATCGTTGCCGAATTTGTCGGCGCTCAGCAGGGTCTCGGCATGCTGATTGAAAGTATGAATTTCACCATGGATGTGGCCGGGCAGTTCTCGGTGTTGCTGATCCTCTCGGTGCTAGGTTTGATGCTCAATGGAATGGTGACGCTGGTCCGTCGGCGTGTGTTGTTCTGGGACCCTTCGCAAAAACGTGAAGCGGCTGACGACATGACGGCAAAAACGAAATCTGTATGAGACGCGTTGGTACAATCCGGAGAATGACCATGAAAAGATACGGCTTCGCAGGGCTTTTGATGCTGGCCTCTCTGGCCGCATCTGCTGGTATGGCTGAAGCTCAAACCAATACGGTACGGATCGGCTGGTGCGCGCGCACGGTCAGCTCGGCCGCAGCGCCTTTCGCCATTGCGACCAAGATGGGTTGGTTTGCAAAAGCGGGTTTCAAGGTCGAATTGGTGCCGCTGCCGGGGTCAACCGATTGCGTGAAGACCGTTGCGACGCGCGAATTGCCGTATTCGCTGCCTTCGATCGAGCCCGTCGCCATCATTCGTCCGCAGGGCGTGAAGGTGAAGAACTTCTACACGGCCTACCAAGGCAACATTTACGGCATCATGGTGCCGGCCGACAGCCCGGCGAAGACGTTTGCCGACCTCAGGGGCAAGCGGATCGGCGTCACATCGATGGCCTCCGGCGGTGTGATCATTGCCCGTGCGCTTGCCTCCATCAACGGCATGAATCCTGATCGCGATATTTCGATTGTTGTTGCCGGCGAAGCCGGACAGACGGCGGCGCTTATCCGCTCGCATCAGATCGATGCGCTATCGCAGTTCGATACGCAATATGCGCTCACCGAGAATGCCGGCGCGGCGCTGCGGCCGCTCGACAATAAGGAAATTGCGCAATTCCCCTCGAACGGTTTTGTCGCGCTTGAAGAGACGTTGCAGTCGCGCCGGGCGGAAGCGATTGCGCTCGGGCAGGGTTATGCCAAGGGCACGATCTTCGCGATGACAAATCCGGAGGCGGCACTGCGTATCACCTATGAGGTGTTTCCGCAGATCAAGTCGATCGGTAAGGACGAGGCGACCGCTCTGCGCGACGACATCAAGACGCTGCAGGCGCGCGCCAAAAATTGGCCGCCGCAGGCAGGCGGGGCCACCAAGTGGGGCGAAAACTCAGAAGCAAATTACGGCGCGTATCTCGATTTTCTGGTGAAGTGGGGCGTGCTCAAGCAGAAGGTCGAGGTCAGTGAAGTGATTACCAATGACCTGATTGCCGAAATCAATAATTTCAATCCGGCTGAGCTCGAGACGCTGGCGAAGAACTACAAGTAATATGGACAGTTCATCATGAAAACGCCGGACGATGTGCATCGTCCGGCGTTTCTATTTGAAAATCCTTGTTTGCTCTGATTTGAAGCTTACTTCGCCGGGATGACGCGAGCCGGGCTACCGTCGAGCCACGCGCGGATATCCTCAACCATTTGTCCGTAGAAACGGCTGTAATTGTCGGCGGTGACGTAGCCGAGATGCGGCGTGATCACCAGATTATCGACTTTGCGAAGCGGGCTTTCGAGTGGCAGCGGCTCAACATCATAAACGTCAACGGCGGCACCGGCGATCTGCTGCGAGCGAAGTGCTGAGATCAAAGCGGCTTCGTCGACAATCGGTCCGCGCGATGTGTTGATGAAATAGGCTGACGGTTTCATCAGGTTGAACTCTGCGCTGCCGACGAGCCCGCGAGTGCGGGCGCTGAGTTGTGTATGGACGGTGATGAAGTCCGCCTGCTTGAACAGTTCTTCTTTGGTGACAAGCGTGGCGCCGACCTCCTTGCATTTTTCGGCAGTCAGGTTCTGGCTCCAGGCGATCACGCTCATGCCGAAGGCGCGCCCGATTTGCCCGACTTTCGACCCAAGCTTACCGAGCCCAATGATGCCGAGCGTGCGTCCGGCGAGATCGATGCCGAGCGTTGACTGCCATTTTGCTCCGGCTTTGAGGCGCGCGTGTTCAACACCGATCTTGCGGGCGAGTTCGATAATCAATCCCCAGGTCAGTTCGGTTGTGGGGGTGGCCAACGATTCCGTGCCGCAGACCGGAATGTTGCGGGCGCTCGCAGCCGAGATGTCGATCGCAGCGTTGCGCATTCCGCTTGTGACAATCAGTTTCAAATTCGGCAGCGCGTCGATCACCGCCTTTGGAAAAAGTGTGCGCTCGCGCATCAAGCAGACGATATCAAAAGGCGCGAGTGCACGGATCACAGCCGCCTGATCGCCGAGCGTTTCATTGAAGACTGTGATTTCAACATCGCCTTTGACCTTCGACCAATCAGCCGAATTGAGGGTGAGGTTCTGGTAGTCGTCGAGCACTGCGCATTTTTTGGACATTGTATTTGCCTGGAATGAGGGGCCGGATTGAGCCCAACCGTTAGCCGACTGGTTGATCAGGGTGCTTTGCGGATTCGGAAGACCAGCAATTCGCTGTTTTGTGTGTTGCCTTCAAGCTCGTCGCCGGTCTCGCGCAACAGGTTCGGAATATCGATGGCCGAGAGGGGATCGGTGCATTCGACCACGAGCCGCTCGCCCGGGGCAAGGCGCGCCAGCGCTTTGCGGGTCTTGAGTGCGGGCAGGGGGCATCGCAGGCCGCGGAGGTTAAGAACAGTCTCGGACATGGTTAAGAAACCCAAATCAGGCGAGACACTGACGATTTCGATCACTTTCCGTCAAGGGCAACGGCGTCTCGCTTGACCGGAAAGCGCCGATTTCGGCACATGGGACAATGATTGCACCGCCAGAAAGCAATAAACGCCCCGCGCGCCTGGCGCCGCTCCATGACGCATTGGCTTGCGTCGAGCGGATTGCTCAGCCCGTTGCTCCGCGGACCATTGAGCTGGGGATGGCTTGCGGCCATGTGCTTGCCGCCGACCTCAGCGTTGGCCGGTTGATGCCCCCAGTTGCCCTGTCGCTGCGGGATGGATGGGCTGTGCGTGCCGACGATATTGCTGACGCCGGACCTTATGCGCCGCAGCTGCTGGCCTCGCCGGCATGGGTCGAGGTCGGCGATCCGCTGCCGGCGAACTGTGATGCAGTCTTACCGGCCGATGCGGTCACAATCTCCGGCCAAATGGCCGAAGCCCATGCTTCGCTCGCCGCAGGCGATGGCGTACTCGCTGCCGGATCGGATGCACAGCCGAAAGGACTGCTGCGGCGCGCCGGTCAATGTCTGCGATTGAGCGATGTGGCCATCCTCCAGACACTTGGGCTTTCTCACGTTCTTGTGCGCCAGCCGCGGGTCAAAGTCTGTGGGGTCAATCCGTTGATTGAAGCGGGCATCGATACAGTCGGACCACTGGTGGCGCACTTTGTTGAAGCAGGCGGCGGCGTGCCCGTACTCGATCCAGGGGCAAGCGATCCGGCACGTCTCGCCGAGGCGTTGATTGACGAAACCGTCGATGCGGTGATTGCCATCGGCGGCACTGGCGTCGGTCGCCGCGACCGCAGCATCCGTATTCTTGAAACGGTGGGTCGGATCGAGATCCACGGCATTGGACTTATACCGGGAGAAACCGCGGCGATTGGCGTTGCCGGATCAAAGCCCGTACTGATGTTGCCGGGTCGGCTCGATGCGGCGCTTGCGGTATGGCTTGTGCTCGGGCGAAAACTCATGGCTGCGCTATCAGGGCGCATCGAGCGGGATCCGACGGTTCCGGTCACGCTTCGCCGCAAGATCGTATCAACCGTTGGCATGGCAGAAGTCATTCCGCTTCGACGCTGCGAGGGCGGGGTTGAGCCCGTTGCATCGGGTTTCTTTCCTCTGGGGAGGCTTGTTGGAGCTGACGGCTGGGTTCTGATTACTCCGGAAAGCGAAGGCCAGCCTGCGGGATCGACCATCGACATGCAGGCATTTGCATGAGCCGGATCGACAACAAACAGTCGCGTGACGATGCCGCTTTGCTTGGTCGGGTGCGCCAGGCCGCGCGCCAGGAGCAATTTCTTGCTGTCGTTTCGGCAGAGGAGGCGCGCGCGCGGTTTGAAGCTCACGTTGATTTCCAGCCTCTTTCCGGTGAAAGCGTCCCGCTCCAGGCCGCGCTTGGCCGTGTGTTGGCAGGCGATGTTCATGCGTCGGTCGACGCCCCTCCATTTGATCGGGCCAATGTCGATGGTTTCGCCATCCGTGCAGTGGATTCGGTGGGGGCAACTGAAGTGACGCCGCGGCGTCTGATGCTCAATTCGGAAGTGCTGGTTTGCGGACTATCGCCGACGCTTGCGGTTGGGTTGGGAACGGCCACTACTATTGCAACCGGAGGCGTGGTGCCGCGCGGAGCTGACGCGGTGGTGATGATCGAGCACACCGAGTTGGTCGAAACAGCTGATGGGCCGGCTATCGATCTGCGGCGTCCGGCAACGCCCGGTCAGTTCATCTCTTACGCAGGCTCCGACATTGCGCGCGGCGAGGTCGTGCTGCGGCGAGGAACCCGCATCGGTTCGCGTGAAATCGGCATGCTTGCGGCAAGCGGCCTGGCGCAAATTGACGTGGTGCGCCGTCCCAAAGTTGCCGTGCTCTCCACAGGCGATGAACTCGTCTCGCCGGGCATCCCGCTTCAGCGGGGCCAAGTTTATGACAGTAATGGCGCCATCCTCGCTGCTGCGATCACGGAAGCAGGCGGTGAGGCGGTGCCGTTCGGCGCATTTCCAGACGATGAATCAACGCTTGAAGCTGCGGTGCGACGCGCGCTGGGCAACTGCGATCTTGTCGTCTTGAGCGGCGGCACATCGAAAGGCGCCGGCGATCTCTCCCACCAAATCGTGTCGCGGCTCGGACAGCCGGGCATCATCGCGCATGGCGTTGCTCTCAAGCCTGGAAAGCCGTTGTGCCTTGCCGTTGTGGAAGGCAAGCCGCTGATCGTGCTGCCCGGTTTTCCAACCTCCGCCATCTTCACCTTCCATGCCTTTGTTGCACCCGTTATTCGTGCGCGCGCAGGCCTGCCACCGGAAGCGGCCCGTGTAGTTGATGCGATGGTTCCGATGCCTATTCCCTCGGAACTGGGACGCAAAGAGTTTGTCATGGTCGCGCTGCTTGATGCAGCCGATGGGCAGGTGGCGCTGCCTTCGGCGAAAGGCTCCGGCGCGGTGACGACGTTCTCCCAGGCTGACGGTTTTATTGAAATCGATGCACTCAGTTCATTGCTCGAAGCTGGAACGCGCACCCATGTCACGTTGCTTGGCGAAACCAAAGCGCCGGATTTTGTCGTTGCCGGTAGCCATTGCATCGCGCTCGATATTGTTCTGGGCCGGCTCGCAGAGCAGGGGCTGACCGCGCGCACCATCGCTATCGGCAGCCTGGGTGGCGTCGCGGCAGCGCGGCGCGGAGAATGTGATATTGCGCCGATCCATCTGATGGATGCGGAGACGGGCGTTTACAACAAACATATGCTCGGGCCCGGGCTTTCGCTCGTTCGTGGCTGGCAGCGCATGCAGGGCGTGGTCTATCGCTCCGGAGATGCTCGCTTCGAGGGTTGTTCTGCCGTGGATGCGATCAAGGCGACCTTTGCGGATCCTGATTGTTTGATGGTCAATCGTAATGCGGGCTCAGGTACGCGGATCCTGATCGACCAAGTGCTTGGTGGCGCACGGCCGGCCGGCTATGGCAATCAACCGCGCTCTCACAATGCCGTTGCTGCGGCGGTCGCACAGGGCCGCGCCGACTGGGGGATTGCGATTGAATCAGTGGCCCGGCTTTACGGGCTTGGCTTTTTGCCGCTCACTCCAGAGTGCTATGATTTTCTGGTTGTCGATAGCCGCCGTTCGCGTCCGGCCGTAAAGGCTTTCCTTGCAGCACTGGAAGAGCCCGCGGCCCGCGAGCAAATTCAGGCGCTCGGCATGCATCCGTTCGAGCCGTGAGTAAGGACCTTAAGCCCATGCGTGTCATCGGATTGGCCGGTTGGAGCGGCGCGGGGAAAACGACCCTGCTCGCGAAGCTTATTCCGGGGATCGTTGCACGCGGGCTTAAAGTATCGACCATCAAACATGCCCATCACGAATTCGATATCGATCAACCCGGCAAAGACTCGCATACGCATCGCGCTGCCGGGGCAAGTGAGGTTCTGGTGTCCTCTGCCAGGCGGTGGGCGCTTGTGCACGAATTGCGCGGTGAACCGGAATATGATCTTGCGGCACTCCTGCAAAAGCTTGCGCCGGTCGATCTGGTGATTGTTGAAGGCTTCAAACACGGCTCGCATCCCAAGCTTGAAATCTATCGCGAGGTCGTCGGTAAGCCGCCGCTTTATATTGAAGATCCGTATGTTGTTGCTATTGCCTCCGACCAGCCGCTCAAAGCATCGATCCCGACCATTGCGCTCGACAACATCGATGCCATGATTGATGTCATGCTTCAGCATGCGGCACCAATTGATCAACTCGTCAGCGGCAAACGGGGCGTGTAATGGCGCAACTCTCCGATGATTGTTTTGCGTTCGGCGGCAAGCTGCTCGCAATCGATGCAATGGAACAATTGATTGCATCGCGTATCAATCCGGTTTCCGAAACCGAACAGGTGAGCTTGCGTGAGGCGGCAGGACGCGTGCTTGCATCCGATGTGGTTGCGCCGATCGATCTGCCGTCGTTCGATAATTCGGCAGTTGATGGCTACGCCGTACACCATGCCGATTTGCGGGAAGGACGCGAAACTAAATTTAGGATTGTCGATCGTGTGACGGCTGGGCAGGCTGCTCTGCGTGGGGCGGCCTCGGGCGAGGCGATCCGGATTTTTACTGGCGCGCCGATGCCGCAAGGCACCGACACCGTCTTCATGCAGGAAGACGTTAAAGTCGAAGGCGCGACGTTGTTGGTGCCGCCCGGCCTTAAATTGGGCGCCAACCGTCGCCTTGCCGGTGAAGACATGCGTCGCGGGACCGTGGCGTTGCCTGTGGGCCAGCGCATCGGTCCGCAGCATGTGGCGATGGCTGCGGCACTTGGCTTGACGACACTCCCGGTGCGTCGCCGCGTGCGCGTTGCATTGTTCTCGACCGGCGATGAAATCGTCGAACCCGGTGCATCACGGCCTGAAGCGGCCCTTTACGACGCCAACCGATATCTGCTGCTGCAAATGTTTGAACGGCTCGGCGCTGATGTGACGGATCTCGGTATTTTGCGTGATGATCCAGATGCGCTCGCTCGCGCCTTGTCCAAAGCCGCCGCCGATCATGATCTGGTGGTAACATCCGGCGGTGTTTCAACTGGTGAAGCCGATTTCGTTCGGACAGCCGTCGAAACCGTCGGCTCTTTGGTATTCTGGCGCGTCGCCATCAAGCCCGGACGTCCGGTTGCCATGGGCGTTATTCCCGGTCCAAATAAATCGAATGCTGCTTTCGTCGGTCTGCCCGGCAATCCGGTTGCCTCGTTCGTGACATTTGCACGTGTGGTGCGTCCGTTACTGTTGCGACTTGCGGGCGCTTTACCGGAATCGTTGGTCGCGTTGCCGGTGCGGGCGCAGTTTTCTTATGCCAAGAAAACAGGCCGCCGCGAATATGTGCGTGTCATGTTGTCCCGTGCTGCAGATGGTGTGATCGAAGCGCAGAAATTTCCGAGGGAAGGCGCCGGCATCATCAGTTCGCTTACCGGTACAGATGGCCTGGCTGAGTTGTCCGAGGATGTGACGGAGGTCAAGCCTGGGATGATGATCGGGTTTTTGTCGTATGTGAGTTTAGTGGGGTAGGAAGTCCTTCTCCGCCCTTGAGGGCGGAGAAGGATTTAGGATGAGGTGGGTGGAACTTCTGCGCTGATGCTTTAAAGCTCGCGCACAAATTTTTGAAAAGACCCCACCTCACCCCAACCCTCTCCGCCCCAATGGGGCGGAGAGGGAGTTCACTACTGCCGCATCAAGTAGATATTTCTTCCCGCGCAATCCGGTCTGCCGCGGCCACATCTTCCGGCGTGTTCACATTGAAGAACGGATCAACGGGCTCCGCGGGCCAGTCGGCAATGCCGATGCCATGCCGTGCGGTCCATACTTCGATCTTGCGCAGGTCTTCTTTGATCAATGCATGGCGCAAGTCGTCGCGAAGTGAGACCTGCCACAAACCGACCACCGGATGACGCCATTCGCCGGAACGCGCGCAGGCAAGTGGAGCATTGCTTGCGCGCCGCGCGGCGTGAAGGCATGTGATGAGATCCGCTGGCAAGAACGGACAATCGCCCGGCACGCTCGCCATCCATTCGATTTGCGGAAACTTTTCCGCAAGCCAATCGAGGCCCGCGAGAATGCCGGCAAGCGGACCGGCGAAGCCGGTGACGTTATCGGCGATGATTGGAAGATTGAAACGCGCAAAGCGCGCGGGATCGCCATTAGCATTGATGACCACGCCGGCACATTGCGGCGCGAAGCGTGCCAGCGTGCGTTCGAGGATCGTTTTTCCGCCGATTTCGATCAGGGCCTTGTCGCCGCCGCCCATCCGTCGCGCAAGCCCGCCTGCGAGCACAAGGCCATAAGTCGGCGGTGTTTCACTCGTCATGCGCCGCCGCCTTGCGCCGATGTTTGCTGCTTTCGTCTTCGACATCGCGCAGGTCTTGATCGAATACGATCCGTTCCTGTCCGGAAAGCGCAACGAAGCGTTTGCCGCGGGCGCGCCCGATCAATGTGAGGCCGGCTTTGCGGGCGAGTTCCACGCCCCAGGCGGTAAAGCCCGATCGCGACACTAGAACCGGAATGCCCATGCGCACGGTCTTGATCACCATTTCCGATGTGAGGCGTCCGGTGGTGTAGAAAACTTTATCGTCCGCTTTGACGTTGTGGCGGAACATCCAGCCGGCGACCTTATCGACCGCGTTATGACGACCGACGTCTTCCATATAGACCAGCGGACGATCGCGCTCGCACAGCACGCTGCCGTGGATTGCGCCGGCTTCGAGATAAAGCGACGGTGTCGTGTTGATTTTGTGGGTCAGTGCATAAAGCCAGGACGTGCGGAACTCGGTCGGCGGCAGTGAGGCGTTTTCGATGACCTCCATGAGATCGCCGAACACGGTGCCCTGTGCGCAGCCTGACGTTTGCACCTTTTTTTTGAGTTTTTGTTCGTAGTCGGTGCTGCGCTCAGTGCGGACCACGACTATGGCCAAGTCCTCGTCATACTCGACGCCAGTCACGACGTCGTCCGTCTGCAGCATGTTTTGGTTCAGCAGATATCCGAGCGCCAGATATTCCGGATAATCGCCGATCGTCATTGCGGTGACGATCTCCTGGGCATTGAGAAAAATCGTCAGCGGCCGTTCGACTGTGACCGCCGTTTCGATTGGCTGGCCCGTTTGATCGATACCGGTGACGCGTTCGGTCAGCCGTGGATCCGCCGGATCCGGCTGGAGCAGATATTCGTCACTGGATGTGATGACAGGCGGCATCGGACCTCGACAGCGATAATCTTTACAGACCTCTCTCCTCATCCTGAGGAGGTCGCGAAGCGACCGTCTCGAAGGATGAGATCGTAAGCTAATCCGTGCTCAGTTGGCGCCTCATGGTTCGAGACGGCTCGCTAAAGCGAGCCTCCTCACCATGAGGTCTTATCCTTTTAGGTGTGGGACGCCTCGGGAAGGATTGCAAGGGCGCGAGTTCTGGAACTCAAACGGCCGGATAAAGTCCCTTCACCTCGGGAGCCGCCGTTTTCTGCGCATGGCGTTCGCGCCACTTCGGGCCGGGACCACGCATATAGTGCCGTTCGGGGTGATAAGGGTCGAATAGCGCCTTGCCGACCGTCCGCCAGAGTTCTTCCGCGGCCATTTGCAGGTTGGGAGCTTGGTCGGTGTGGATGTTCGCCATGGCGACACGTTTGCCGGTTGATTGGCTTTAAGGTGCGCCGGATTCGTTAAAAACTGGTACGAATTGATGAGATGATAGTGTTGCGTCGTGTTCACGCTTTCCATTCGGTTACTAAATGGGAAGCGTGCAGGGGGACTGGGGAACCACTATAGCGGGCGCCCCCCGGCCAACTTGCCCTTGCTCGCATAGGTCGTTACATCAGCCGCAACCTTCCGATCAATGCGCCTGACTTTTGAGCGCGAACCGGCTCAATGGTTTGCGGGTGCGGCAAACAGAGGTTTATCGCGGCATGTCCCGTCAATTCGTTTATCACATGCATGGTCTCTCGAAGGCCTATCCGGGCGGCCGCAAGGTGCTCGAAAACGTTCATTTGTCGTTTTATCCCGATGCCAAGATCGGGGTGTTGGGCGTCAACGGCGCCGGTAAGTCAACGCTGCTGCGCATTATGGCCGGCATCGACAAGGAGTTCACCGGGGAGGCCTGGGCGGCGGAAGGTGCGCGTGTCGGCTATCTGCCCCAGGAGCCGCAACTCGATCCGAGCAAGACCGTCCGCGAAAATGTGATGGAGGCTGTCTCGGCCCAGCGCGCGATCCTCGATCGCTATAACGAACTCGCGATGAACTATTCTGATGAGACCGCCGATGAGATGACGCGGCTCCAGGATGAAATCGAATCCAAGGGGTTGTGGGATCTCGATTCCAAAGTCGATCAGGCAATGGATGCGTTGCGTTGTCCGCCTGACGATGCCCCAGTCGACAAGCTTTCGGGTGGCGAGCGGCGTCGCGTCGCGCTCTGCAAGCTGCTCTTGGAAGCGCCCGAGCTGTTGTTGCTCGACGAACCTACCAACCACCTCGACGCCGAGACGGTGTCGTGGCTTGAAGGCCACTTGCGCTCATACCCCGGCGCAATCCTGATCGTCACGCACGATCGTTACTTCCTCGACAATGTCACGAGTTGGATTCTCGAACTCGATCGTGGCAGTGGAATACCTTATGAGGGCAATTACTCCTCCTGGCTTGAGCAGAAACAAAAGCGCCTGCTGCAAGAAGGTCGTGAGGAAGAGGCTCGGCAACGCACGCTTGAACGCGAGCGTGAGTGGATTTCGGCTTCTCCCAAGGCGCGGCAGGCTAAATCGAAAGCGCGGTATCGCGCTTACGAGGAACTCGTTGCAAAAAGTGCCGAGAAGGGACCGCAGACGGCTCAGATCATCATTCCGATTGCCGAACGCCTCGGTAACAATGTGGTCGATTTCGAGGGCCTTACCAAGGGCTATGGCGATCATCTGCTGATCGACAATCTGACATTCAAGCTGCCGCCCGGCGGCATTGTGGGTGTGATTGGTCCCAACGGCGCGGGTAAGACCACTTTGTTCCGGATGATCACCGGCCAAGAAAAGCCGGATTCGGGCTCGATCGAAGTCGGCGAAAGCGTCAAGCTCGGCTACGTCGATCAGTCGCGCGATGCGCTCAACGACAAAAAGACCGTTTGGGAAGAAATCTCGAACGGCCTCGACATGATCCAGCTCGGCAAGCGTGAGGTGAATTCGCGGGCCTATTGTGGCGCATTCAATTTCAAGGGCGCTGATCAGCAAAAGAAAGTCGGACAGCTTTCAGGCGGTGAGCGCAATCGCGTGCATCTCGCCAAGATGCTCAAATCCGGCGCGAACGTTCTGCTGCTTGACGAACCGACCAACGATCTCGATGTCGATACGCTGCGTGCTCTTGAAGAGGCGCTTGAGGATTTTGCGGGCTGCGCAGTTATCATCAGCCACGATCGCTGGTTCCTCGATCGTATCGCGACCCACATGCTTGCCTTCGAGGGCGACAGCCACGTCGAATGGTTCGAGGGCAACTTCAAGGAATACGAAGAAGACAAAATGCGACGGTTGGGTGTCGACTCTGCCGTCCCGCATCGGATCAAATACAAGAAGTTCACGCGATAAGTTTTGCGCTGGGCGCGATGGTCAGATACGCGCGTATTTTCCTGGCGATGGTGTTGTGGCTTATAGCCACAACACTCGCTGTCCCCGCATTCGCCGACGATGCGTTTCGTTCATTCATCGAGATGCTGCGGCCTGAGGCGCGTGCGCTTGGTGTCTCGCGCGCCATCTTTGATGCGGCGACCCAAGGGTTGGAGCCCGACTTCTCGCTGCCTGATCTTGTCATTCCGGGGCGGCCACCGAAGCCCGACACGCAGCAGCCGGAATTCATCAAATCGCCGGCGGAGTATTTGTCTGAAGCAAGTTTAAACCGGCTTGCCGCGCAAGCGCGTAAGCTTGCGGTGGAGCATCGTGCAACGCTCGCGGCGATCGAACAAAAGTTTGGCGTGCCTTCAACAGTCCTGCTTGCGATCTGGGGACGTGAGACGGATTTCGGCGCTTATCGGCTTCCAAACAATGCATTCCGGGTGCTTGGCACCCAGGCCTATGTCGGACGGCGCAAAGAGCAGTTCCGTCAGGAATTTCTGCTGGCGCTGAAAATAGTGGCGGATGGTCACGCTGGGATCGCGGACATGCGCAGTTCCTGGGCCGGCGCCATGGGGCTGACGCAGTTTTTGCCTTCTGAGTTCTACAAATATGCCGTCGATTTTGATGGCGACGGCCGGCGCGATATCTGGTCGTCCGTTCCGGATGCGCTCGCATCAGCCGCGAAGCAACTCGTGGAGAAAGGCTGGCAGGCGGGCAAAGGCTGGGCCTATGAGGTCCGTGTACCGCGCGACGTCGATTGCACGCGCGCCGATCCC
>DATAIA010000601.1:0-3498 GCA_036262895.1 Xanthobacteraceae bacterium | reverse complement strand
CGAATACCGCCTGCTGCGCTCGACCCTGGGCCTGACCCAGTACGAGCAGGGGGCAATTCAGGCCAAGCTCGAAGGCGCGGGATTTGTCGTGACCCGGGCGCGGGCCAATATCGGCCACAATCCCGCCCGGATGACGTTTATCGCCTGCTGCGCCTGAGCTGGCTGAAGGCTGATGCTTAACAATGAGTTTCGGCTGCCGGCGGATCGCCGAGGCTGTGGTTTTCGAGCCCCCGCACCCTTTCCTCCCGGGCGATTTTGGGCTAATGAGCGGCGGCTGCGGATGGCGGGCTTTCGCTTGCCTCCGAATGCGCATTTAGCACGATGAAGGTCGCCGAACGGTTTCCCTCCTGGGCCTACCAGGGGTAGCTTTTGGCAAACCATGCGCTAGCCCTTAAAGCGCACGAGGCGCGCGTCCTACGCCGCCTTTTTTTGTGCCCGAAAACTGACGGGAACGATGCCGAAACGTACCGACATAAAATCGATCCTCATCATCGGCGCCGGGCCTATTGTCATCGGCCAGGCCTGCGAATTCGATTATTCCGGCACTCAGGCCTGCAAGGCTCTCAAAGCCGAGGGCTACCGGATCATCCTGGTCAATTCCAATCCGGCAACGATCATGACCGATCCGGATCTGGCCCATGCGACCTATATCGAGCCGATCACGCCCGAGATCATTGCCCGAATTATCGAAAAAGAACGGCCTGACGCGCTGCTGCCCACCATGGGCGGACAGACCGCGCTTAATTGCGCGCTCTCGCTGCGCAAGATGGGCGTTTTGGAAAAATTCGGCGTCGAGATGATCGGCGCCACTGCGGAGGCGATCGACAAGGCCGAGGATCGCCAATTGTTCCGTGAGGCGATGGACAAGATCGGGCTGGAGACGCCACGCTCATCTCACATCAAAACACTCGCCGCAGCATTGGAAGCGCTCGATCAGATCGGCCTTCCCGCCATCATCCGCCCCTCGTTCACGCTGGGCGGCACCGGCGGCGGCATTGCCTACAACAAGGAAGAATTCATCGACATCGTCGAGCGCGGGATCGATGCCTCGCCGACCAGCGAAGTACTGATCGAGGAATCGGTGCTTGGTTGGAAAGAATTCGAGATGGAGGTGGTGCGCGATAAACGCGACAACTGCATCATCATCTGCTCAATTGAAAATGTCGATCCAATGGGCGTGCACACCGGCGATTCCATCACCATCGCCCCTGCCCTGACGCTGACCGACAAAGAATATCAGATCATGCGCGATGCCTCGATTGCGGTGTTGCGCGAAATCGGTGTCGAAACCGGCGGCTCCAACGTCCAATTCGCCATCAATCCGGCTGATGGCCGTCTGGTCGTGATCGAAATGAATCCGCGGGTGTCCCGCTCGTCGGCGCTCGCCTCGAAAGCCACCGGCTTCCCCATCGCCAAAGTCGCCGCCAAATTAGCGGTCGGCTATACGCTCGATGAAATCGAGAACGATATCACCGGCGGAGCAACACCGGCGTCGTTCGAACCGACAATCGACTACGTCGTCACCAAAATTCCACGCTTCGCATTCGAAAAATTCCCCGGCGCAGAACCGACCCTGACGACGTCGATGAAATCCGTCGGCGAAGCAATGGCGATCGGACGCACGTTCAAGGAAAGCCTGCAAAAGGCGCTCCGCTCGCTTGAGACGGGTCTGACCGGGCTTGATGAAGTCGAGATTGCCGGCCTTGGCCAGGGCGACGATAAGAACGCGGTGCGCGCGGCACTTGGCACACCGACGCCAGACCGTCTGCTTTATGTTGCGCAGGCAATGCGCATCGGCATCAGCGATGAGCAGATCCATGCGTCGTGCAAAATCGACCCGTGGTTTCTTCGAGAAATCCGCGACATCATCGATATGGAAGCGGAAGTCCGCAGCAAAGGCCTTCCGACCACGCCGGGGGCATTCCGTCGGCTCAAGGCCATGGGCTTTTCCGATTCGCGGCTTGCACGACTGGCTGGCCTCGACACCAAGGAAGTCACCAAACAGCGGCACGCTCTTGCTGTGCGTCCGGTGTTCAAGCGCATCGATACGTGCGCGGCCGAGTTCGCCTCGCCGACCGCCTACATGTACTCGTCCTACGAAACTCCATTTGCAGGACAACCGGTCAGTGAGGCTCGGCCTTCAGCGAAAAAGAAAGCAATCATTCTTGGCGGCGGCCCGAACCGGATCGGTCAAGGCATCGAGTTCGACTATTGCTGTTGCCATGCAGCCTTCGCTCTGAAGGAAGCAGGCTACGAAGCCATCATGATCAACTGCAATCCGGAAACCGTGTCGACCGATTATGATACCTCCGATCGGCTCTATTTCGAGCCGCTGACAGCAGAAGACGTCCTGGAAATTCTTGATGTCGAGCGCAGCAATGGAACGCTGCACGGCGTCATCGTGCAGTTTGGCGGTCAGACTCCACTCAAGCTCGCGCAAGCGCTCGAAGACGCAAATATTCCGATCCTCGGCACGTCGCCCGACATGATCGACCTTGCCGAAGACCGCGATCGTTTCAAAAAGCTGCTCGAAAAACTCAAGCTGCGCCAACCGCAAAGCGGCATTGCAAACAGCCCTGCCGAAGCACGCGCGATCGCCGACGGGATCGGATACCCGATTGTGATCCGTCCCTCCTATGTGCTTGGCGGCCGCGCCATGGAAATTGTCTACGACGCGCCCCAGCTTGACCGCTACATCACGCGGCTTGCCTCAACGCTCGATCGTCCCTCCGAGCTTGCAGTCTCGGACAAACGTCCGTTGTTGATTGATCGATATCTGACGGATGCCACCGAAGTCGACGTCGACTGCCTGGCCGACGGCAAAACCAGCTTTATCGCCGGCATCATGGAACATATCGAGGAAGCCGGGATTCATTCCGGGGATTCCGCGTGTTCCTTGCCGCCGCATTCGTTGTCCAGCGGCGTCATTGCCGAGCTTGAACGTCAGACCCATGCGCTGGCGCTTGCGCTCAAGGTTGGCGGGCTGATGAACGTGCAGTACGCGATTAAAGACGGCGAGATCTACGTGCTTGAGGTCAATCCTCGCGCGTCGCGCACCGTGCCGTTTGTCGCCAAAGTCATCGGCCAACCGGTTGCAAAAATCGCTGCACGCGTGATGGCTGGAGAAACCCTGGCAAGCTTTAAGCTTCAGCCGCCGCGCATCAATCACATCGGCGTCAAGGAAGCCGTCTTCCCATTCGCCCGCTTCCCGGGCGTCGACACCATTCTCGGCCCGGAAATGCGCTCGACCGGCGAGGTTATGGGACTCGATCGGGATTATCCGATTGCCTTCGCCAAAAGCCAGCTGGGCGCCGGATCGATCTTGCCGGAAAAGGGCACTGTGTTCGTCTCGGTGCGCGATGTCGACAAGCCTCGAATCATCGATACCATGCGGCTGTTGGAATCACTTGGATTTAACCTGATTGCCACATCCGGCACGCAGCGCTTTCTTGCCGGTCATGGCGTCAAAGCCGAAAAGGTCAACAAGGTGCTGGAAGG
>DATAIA010000600.1:0-4569 GCA_036262895.1 Xanthobacteraceae bacterium | reverse complement strand
CGCGGGCGCGCTTCCTGATCTCATCTCTTTTCCGTCGTGCCTCGGGATGCTGCTGAAGCTTGCGACGGAGATCGTCGGCCCACGCTAGAAGCCTGTCTATAGTTGTCTGGTCGCCGACGCTCGATGCTATCCTGCTCGCCTGCGCGATTTTGCGCTCAAGCTCCTCTGGGTCCTCACTCTGTTCCATACACAATCTCCGCCCTATTAGACGGTTTTGGGCAAGTTATGTTCAGATTGGCCTCGGAAGTTTCCTTTGAAAGGGTCTAATTCCCGGTCGGTAGACGTTACCTATCCTCATCCGGATGCACCCACGTGTAAGGCGTGATCTCACGGGCTGCCGTCAGCTTGATCCTTCGCACCGGTGGTGCTGCCCTGCCCTTCCGACAGGACCGGAACTTAAGCGAGGCCTCTTACTTCCAGATTGGTGTGTCTCGCGCCGGCGGATCGCCTCTAGCGGAAGGCTTGCTAGGTTCTTCCGCGGTTGCACTCGACCTCTAGCCTACCCAGTCCGCCGTTGAGACACTGAGCTATCGTGGGCGACGGCTGTGCGGGTCCTCCATAGCCTTCCATTCGAACCAACCACGCCTCAGCCTCAGCGCCGTCCGCCTCCCGGGCCGCTCGCCGCGCTTCTTCGCGGGCACCCTTCGCGCGGATGTCCGCGCCCCTAATGCGACCGCCCCAAATAACCTCTCGGCTCTTTGTGCTTATCGCTAAGGATTCCGCGCATAAGTGGTTTTTGCAATGCCACGAGGATTCGCGGCGAAAGCGGCTCAGCCCAACTGCCTCTTGGTCAATCGTCGATCGGACCGAATCCTCATCGCTTTGGTCAAGTCACAGGTGAAACCCGACCGGAGGTTGCTTAACCGCTGGACGCTCGCATCTCCGCAGGGATAAATTGCGATAACCTCCGCCGCGGGAGATCTTGCATGACTTGTTCAGTCGATCGCCATGGAGCTATGGCCGGCACCAAAATCATCTTTGCCTGTCAAAGATGCGGCAGCACGTTTCAAGCGCTTTAAACGAGAAAATTTAACGTTGCTGCGAAGAGCTTCAGTTGCATCGTCTGCGACAAGGTCGTGTATCGATGGCACGGCGTGTACGACTACGTTGACTGGCAGCAGACGTAAAAAGCCGCCGCTGGGGATGACAATCCAGCGACGGCTCTACTCTCGCGAAACTTGTTGAGGAGTGTCGCGATGATCAAATTTGTAGTCCTCGCGAGTTAAAGAAGCGTTTGGGTCGCGTAAGCTGTAATGCGCTCATCGGTTCGAGCGCAGGGCGCCCGCCCCGGCGTTGGGCTGGAGCCGCGCCGGAGAACCTTGAAACACCTATCGAGGGTTTGGCGCGACCGCTTGCGCGCCGAGCTCGCCGAGTTAACATCGCCACGGCGCTACGATTTTCCAAGGGTACCCCGCGCCCAACGCCGCCGGCCGTCAGTATGCTACGTCGGGATCTTGCTACGCGGAAATTTGCATCACAACTAGCCTCGCTAGAAGGAGCGCGAACGGCGTCAAGAAGATAGCTGGCCGTCGGCAACGACAAAGAAAAGCCCCGCCGTGCAGGGCGGCGCAGGATGGAAGCATCTTCCCGGAGTGGGAAGGCCCTGATCCTAGCGCTGTCCGTTGGATAAAAGAAGCCCTCGGACCGGGGGCGCCGAGGGCCAACGTGTGCTCAACCGCGCGGCTGGGCGCACGTCCAACTCCAAAAAGAACTTTTGGTTCTTTGCCGGCTGAGCTCCCGCTGAATAAGCGCTGGCTCGTCGCTCCCCCACTCGCAGTTGTCCAGTTCCCGGTCGTGACTGGCATTGCCCTTCTCGTCATTCAGTCCCAGGGGCACCATGGGGGATGCTTGTCGCGGACGCGAAGTCGATTAATCGCAGGAAAAATGGTCCTACGCGAAAAGCTCCTTCGCTTTGCCGCAAGCGCTGTCGGATTGCTTCATTTCTGTCGTGCACGAATCTGCTTGTCTGTTTCTTGCTGTTTTATTTTCTGCCGAGCCAGAAAGTAAGTCATAGCCGCGTTGATTGCCCTGTCGGTTTTTCCTGACCATCGCTTTCGAAAGTTGCCAAACTTTCCAGCTTTATTGAACAGATACGCACGGACAATCATGTCGGTGCCTGCAATCCTGGAGATCTTAGCCACAGGCTCATTTGTGAAGCCATGTCAGCTTGAAGAGCCAACCGGATAAATCGCTCGCGCCCGGGTCCGGCTGGAGTTTTTCGCGCATCGTTACGGAGTGTCTCGGCTCGCAAACCGAGGCGCTCCTCAAGAGAACACTTCTGTATTACGCGGGATCTTTTGAAGATCATGGCGCACCTTACCGTTAGAGGAAGGCGGGAGCGCAACTGGCGATCTCATCACCGAAAAATGCCATTGGCCGGGCGGTGATGAACATGCTGTGCGCTCTTATTGGTGAGACCGCAAGCCGCTTATTGACGCATCCAAAAGAAACCCCTGGACCGGAGGTCGAGGGCTAAGCTCAGCCGCGGGGCCGGGCGCAAGTCAACTGCTACACTTGGAAGCGCAGGCGGGCCAGCCTGAGCCGCGGGAGGTGGTACAAGGCTCGGAGCAGCCTCATCGGATGGCCCTCTGTCCACTCTGGATTGCCCTGGCGTGGCAAACGATCAGCCCGGCCACCCGATGCATTTGATGGATAGCCGTGCCGGCGTCGGGCTGGGCAAGCAGGATAACCAGCAGCGTGGCGAAGTCCTCGATGGCAGCCAAATCCGCGATGGCGGGCTGCTGGTCGCTGCTGGGGACCGGTCTCACGATTCGGTTTCATGTCACGCCTCCGCTGCACTCGGTCACGAGCGGCTCGTCGCTTTCGCGGTCACAGTTGAGACTGCTTCTTATTATTCGTACGCTTTTTGCCGCTCTTTAACGGTCTTTTTCGGAGTGGCTTTTGCTTTCTTTGCAGCTGTCTTTTTGGGTGCGGATTTCTTCTCAGTTTTTTTGACAGGCCTTTTGGGCGAATTTTTTGCCGCCACGGTCTTTTTAGCAGAAGCTTTCGCGGTGCGTCCCCTTGCCGCTGCTACCCGCTTATTCGCTCGATAGGAGGGGGCCGTACGCTTCATACGCCTAGTCTTCCTGCTTGGCGCCTGTGGTGCGGGCTCTGCCTTTGGTCCAATGGCAACATCGACATGCAACTTCTTTTTGGTCATCTTGCCATTTGCAAGAGCGGCCTTCGCCACTTCACTCACGGTGCCGGTCACAGTATCGATCAACTTGTCGATCACTGATTTTACTTTGTCGTCCGCGTTGTTCATAATATCCTCCAAATGGCTTGGCAGCCTAGCCGATTCGAGAGGTGTGGGTAATGCAAAAGCCCCGGCATCCCGCCGCGAACCGATCCGTCGCTCGAATTCATCTCTGATGCGCGGATGCTCATGCGATGGTGCGAGCAGCAATCCGTGTGCATAAAAATAGCAAGCGGGACCGGTGGACGCGAAGACCTGAAGCAGGACCGACGCGGCGGTCGCGGCCCTAAAGCCGGCGGCTGGAAGGCCGCCGAAATTCGCCGGGACTAAATTATTTCGAGCGGTTTTTATCGAGGTTCTGCGCCATCTCGAGATGATGCTGAAGCGCGGGCAGCGTCTTTCCTGCCCAGTCCTTCAGTGCGGCGTTGTCGCCGCCCTTCGCGTAACGCTCGAACAGCGAAACGGCATCCTTGTGAGCGCTGACCTGCATGGAATCGTACTCTTTCGCGAAATCCTCGTTTTTGGCGTCGCGCAGCTTGCCCAGCTTTTTCTGGTGGGCGTCGTTGTCCTTGAGAATCGGGCTCGCAATTTTTCAACTTTTCAAGGACTCGATTTTAAGAATTCGAACAACGAATCCTTGAAAAATCTCCAAGGATTCGAATTTCAGAAGCGTGCTTACGCGCCCGACGTCGTGCCACAGCGTTGTGTTACACGAGCTGCGGCAGAGCTCCGATCTGTAGCCGTGTCCGAAAAGTGCCATCAACGGAAGTGACCCGGACCGGCCATGGCCTCACTTTACAAGTTGATTTTCTCTTTCGCCAAAATGTGCTGGACGGCAGGTCGCTCCATCATTCTTTCCTTGAAGGCAGAGAAGTTCTTTAGCTCTTGCATGGGATACCCTCTGCGCAACCCCCAAGGATAGAAAACGAACAAGTAGGGATCGGCCACCGAATATTGATCCAAGAACCAGCTGCGCCCAGCCAACTTGCTGTCGATCTGACGGAGGTATCCGTCAAATGTCTCGCGGCCCCGCTCTTGTATCTGGGGATGTACGGCAGGGTCGGCGGCGTAACGCTCCGGCCGCCACATGTGCGCGACAGAAGGATGAACATTGGTCGCCAAGAAGCCTATGAGTGACAATAGCCTTGCCTCTGCGATTGGATCGGTTGGCCAAAGTCCAAATCGCTTACCCAAATACGGAAGTATCGCAGTTATTTTCGGCAAGAGGCTCACCGTTATCAAGGATCAACGCGGGCACGCGGCCCTGCGGATTGATGTTCAAGTATGCCTCAGAGCGCTGCTCTGCATCAGCAAAATTAACCCGTTGCGATTGATACTCTTCACCACTTTCCTGCAGCACGATGTGCGCCGCC
>DATAIA010000599.1:0-1603 GCA_036262895.1 Xanthobacteraceae bacterium | reverse complement strand
GCTGGACGGCGCCGGACCGGCAATGTCCAGTCTCATGAAGAAAGCCCCGGAATTCTGGGCTTTTGCGCAAGGAGCGACGATTCAAAACCGCGACGGTTTAGCGGATTCGGCTTTTATTTCTTCTGCTGTGACATCCCTCGTCTCGAAATCGAGCATCGCCCGGCAAGCGCTACAAAATCTGATCAGAGGTCCGCTTGGATGACCGGTTGACCCGTAGCTCCATCCGTTTAGGGGCCATCAGCGCCGCGCCAGCTGTAATTAGGTGGTGCGGGCGTTATTCCAAATCTATTGCGTTGAAGTGGCCGCTTGATTGCCCAACAACCGTCGACGACGGCAATAATTGGCTGCTCGGCTATGCAGTCGGCGGTGGCCTGGAAGGGCTTTCCTCGACAGCTGGAGCATCAAAGGCGAATTATCCCTACACCGACACATTCGTCGCACCAATAACAAGAACAGCTTCTTCTTTAACAACTTCAATAACAACCGGTTGCGCGAGCGCAATCACATCGTACGAGCGGGTCTGAACTACCGGTTCGGCTGGTTTCAGTGCGCCGGCGCCCGTTATGCGCAACCACCCCCGCCGCTTCCGAAGGGCAGATTCAGCCGCAGGTCGCATCGTTCAGCCAGCCTGAAGACCAGATCCAGCCGCAAGTTGCGTCCTTCGGTGAGCCAGAGGGCCACAGCCAGGCGCAGGTCGCCTAGTGTGCTGGACCGGCAGGGCAAATGACGACCTGTCATCGTCCCCTACATGCCTGCGGCAGCGCATCCGCTAACATTGACACCAACAAAGCGGTGCTCATCACCACTCCTTCCCTTTCGGATCAAGACACCTGCAAAAGCTTCTCAAAATTCTGCTGGCGGCCGCCTTCCTCCTAGGGATGGCGAGCACGATCGTCGCCAGCGCTCACCCGATGCACGACAACGACCTGATGCGCGGCAGCCATTCCGAGCGCGCCTATGGGGTCGACACGTCACACTGGCTCATCTGAGCTAACCGCGTCCGCGCAGCTGAAAAGACGAGGCATCGTGCCTCGCCTTTTGCATGAGCGGCACCCTCTTGTGCGCGCCGCTCTCCTTTCGAGATAATCGACACCTCGCTCGATGGTGAGATGAAGGGAACGACGAGCAAGCCCGCCTTGCAAGCTTGCGCCGGTGCTTCCCGCTAAACTAGCTGCCTCGGATCGCTACCTTGTCGTTGATACTGAACCGGTCACGGAGCGCGCCCGCGCACAAAATCTCCAGGCCTGTGGCGGCTGCGACGCCACACTGGCGCACGAGGCTGGCGCCGATGTCGCGGTGACCGGAACTGTGCAGAAAGTGTCGAACCTGATCCTCAACCTGAATATCTACTTGCGTGACGCCAAGGACGATCGGCTGTTGCAATCGATGAGTGCTGATTTCCGCGGTAACACGGACGAGTCCTGGTCGCGCGCACTCGGCTATCTCATTCGAAACAAGCTGCTGGCCGAGCCCGACGCAAAACAATAAAGTGCGGCAACCGGCGAAGCTCCGGCTGCACCTTGAGTCGCCGAATAGGAGCGGGAGCTCCTCGGCTTCCCGTCAGAAAAGTTCGCCCTTTACCAGGTGAGCAACAGGATCGTTG
>DATAIA010000598.1:0-16594 GCA_036262895.1 Xanthobacteraceae bacterium | reverse complement strand
CCGCAACGCCTGTCGTGTGGCAATGCCAAACAATCCATCGCCGGCATTCCCATATCCAAGGTCTGCAAGGCGGCGCTGAATCTTTTGACAATCCGCGCGGTTGAGCGGGTTGAGTTTTCCGCCCTGCGGCGGCGCATAAGCACTTTCGAAAGCCGGCCAATCGTCAGCCGGGCGCGCCGCAGGCGCACTCACCGCGGAAATTGCGAACAACCGACTAACAGTTTCAGGATCAAACGCGTCATCAGCCAAAAGGCCATTTTCCCGCTTGAAGCGCCGCAGCGCTCGCCTGGATGATGGGCCCCAGATGCCGTCGGTCTGCTTGATCGTATAGCCAAGCTCATTCAGCCGCTTTTGTACCCGCACGGCCGCGTCGGTTCGCAGCAGATTGAGCGAAGATGTCTTCGCCGGCGGCCGGAACTTGAAGCTCGCGTCACTATCCGGATTTCCGCCGAGCGTAATCAGCGAGGGCAGCGGTTCGGCAATTTGAGGCGATTGCCCTGACGGCGCAGCCGGATCATTCGAGACCCGCAGAACCGGCCCACCCCATGGAGATGTCTTAGGGACCGCCTCGCGCGCGGTGCCATCCTGAATTCTCGCCTGCACCTTGCGCACCCAGCCGCGCATCAAATCGCGCCCTTCAGCTTCGAGGAAGGGCCGGCGTTCTAGCAATTCTGCATCCACTAACTCCTTGTCGGAGGCGACAAAGCGAAACCGCGCACAGCGCCCGTTCCAGTCGCCTACGAAAGCATTGAAGATTGCCTGATCTTCGCTGTTGATGACGGGGCCGATAGCCTCGAGCCTGACTTGCTGAAAAACACAGTAGCGAACGTTCTCCGCCGTGAAGAGCGCATCGGTGTCTCTAAACGGGCGAATTTCGCTGGGCGAAGCCAATTGCGGCAAGTCGAAGGCCGGGATTGGCGCTTCCGGCTCATCAACCGTTTTTGGCATGCCCGGCCAACGCGGAACAACGGCAAGCGCGATGACGCAAGCCAACGTCACCGCGCCGAGCGCAGCGAAAATGGTCTGCCGTGGATTGTCTCTATTTTCCGCAAACGTGTCCCACAATTGGAACACTGTGATACGCGCAGTCTCAATCCACGCAGCAATTTTCGCTCTGATGAAAACTCGAACATCAATTACGACATCACGAAATCTAGCTATCAATAGCTCAAGGCGTGAACGCACAACATCAATTAAATGCAACAGTTCGGATTGGAATTCGCGCAAAACGCTGGGCTTTTCCGCATGCTTGCGCTGGCGCAGCGCATCGAGCAGCGCACGCAAACTCTCGGTTTCGACGCTGTTGATTTGCCCCGCCACGACAATGAAGCCCCAATGACGCCCCACCAAAGACACTTTTGATGATGCCGAAACTTTGCGTCACCGCCAAGCCTATTCACGCGCGCGCATGCACGGATGTGGACACAACGTGTGGCCGCCTCCGCATCCACCACAATCGTGAACGTCACGTTACGCTCTGCGTGAAACGATTTTTCATAAGGCCGAATTCCATCATCCTGAGGCGCGAGCGGAGCGAGCCACCGCAAGTCGGCTGTAGCCGACTTGCGCACCTGATATCCAATCTCGGGTAAACCCGAGATTGGTGGATGAACGGCCCGCGCCCTTCGAGGGCCGTGCTGTGCACGGCCACCTCAGGACGACGGGCCAGATTCTTCAACCTAATCTCTTCGCGCTCAGCGCGTCCCGGCATATTTCTAATTCAGCAGATTGTTATGCTAGGACACGATCCGCTTCTTGTCTTGCCCTTCCCGTTGAGTTGAACCTTCCCTATGCCGAAGCCGCCCTTGCCCCCGCGATTGATCGACCTTGGTCCAGCCATTCAGGAGGCGCTCGCCTTGCATCGCCAAGGCAGGCTGAATGAGGCAGAGAAAATCTACACGCGCGTGCTCAAAAGCGTTCCCAAGCAATTCGATTGTCTGCATTTGCTTGGAATGCTCAAGCACCAGCGCGGCAAGACCGGCGAAGCATACCGGCTGATCACGGCAGCACTTGAGATCGATCCTCGTTCTGCCGATGCGCTGACAAATCTTGGTTTGGTTCTCCACGCGCTTGGACGCAATGATGACGCATTGGCCAGCCTGAACAAGGCGCTTGCCCTTTCGCCCAATCACGTCGAAGCGCTCAATAACAAAGGTAACGTGCTGCTGGCGCTCAAACGCGCGGATCAGTCGCTTGATTGCTACGGCAAAGTATTGGCTCTGCAGCCTCGGCATATTCAGGCGCGGGTCAATCGCGGCAGTGCCTATGCGGAACTCGGGCGATGGAATGAGGCCATTGCCGAATATGAAGCGGCAATCGCGCTCCATCCGGCTCATGCCGACGCGCATTATGGTCGCGGCAATGCTTTGCAGCAGATGGGGCGAGACGCTGACGCGGTTGCGGCTTATGACAAGGCGCTCGCAATCATGCCGCAACATATCAAAGCGTGGAATGGACGCGGCGTCGCGCTGCAAGCGCTTAATCGATATCGTGACGCAATCGAGAGCTACGGGAAAGCGCTCGCGATACAAAAAGATTATGCCGACGCCCATTACAACGAAGCGCTGGCGCTTCTGACATCAGGAGAGTTGCAGCGCGGCTTTGCAAAATACGAATGGCGATGGAAGCGCACCGGCATGCCCGCCGATCGCCGCAACTTCGGCCGGCCGCTCTGGCTTGGCGAATATCCATTACGGGGAAAAACAATCCTGCTGCATGCGGAACAGGGGCTCGGCGACACCTTGCAGTTCGTGCGCTATGCAGCGTTGCTCGCCCGCGCCGGGGCCAAAGTGGCGCTTGAAGTGCAACCGGAGTTGAAGACGTTGCTCTCGCAACTGCATGGCGCCTCCGCCGTCATTGCCCGGGGCGAACCGTTGCCGCCCTTCGATGTCCATTGCCCCCTGGCAAGCCTTCCGTTCGCGCTGAAAACCGATCTCACGACGATTCCTGCCGACGTGCCTTATTTGCGCGCGCCGCAGGATCACATGGCAAAATGGCGGGATCGCCTCGCATTGCTTGGAAGACCGTTGATTGCAATCGCATGGTCGGGTCGTTCCACGCATGCCAACGATCGCAATCGCTCAATTGCGTGGTCGCGGCTTGAACCGATTTTGTCCGCTGCAGCCGGCCGGATCGTCAGTGTCCAGGTTGGCGTTCGCGATCAGGATGCGGCACGTTTGCGAGATGACAAACGGATCGCTCATTTCGGCGATGATATCGGCGATTTCGGCGACACCGCCGCCATTCTTGCCGCCGCCGATCTCGTGATCTCTGTCGATACGTCGATTGCGCACTTGGCTGGCAGCATGGGGCGCCCAGCATGGATTTTGCTGCCGTCCGCGCCGGACTGGCGCTGGCTTCTCGATCGCACCGACAGCCCGTGGTACCCGACCGCGCGCTTGTTTCGCCAGCCATTACCGGGTGATTGGGACAGCGTGATTGGGCAAGTGGCGAGTGAATTGAAGAACTTTGTTTGAACGGAAGCGGCTTGATCGGTGACGTAAATCCGACCGTCACCTTGAGCGAAGGCGCAGCCAAATCTCAGTGTCCTCATGGTTCGAGACGGTCGCTACGCGACCTCCTCACCATGAGGGTGCCTCATCCTGAGGAGGCCGCCGACAGGCGGCCGTCTCGAAGGATGAGGCTAGTCAGCAAAATGGCTTGGTTTTTCACTTCTCACATCTCGGCGGATAAACATGCCGGCCGCCATTGAAATCTTCAACGTCAAACGAATCCGCACCAACACACGTCAGATAATTCGGGCCGACCGGCGATTTGCCGTAGCCTCCGGGAATATCGAGAACATAAGTCGGCTGGCAGAGTCCTGAATAACGTCCGCGCAGATGCCGCATCAGTGCCTGGCCGTCTTCGAGCTCTGTGCGGAACTCAGACGTGCCGGGCGCAAGATCGCCGTGATGCAAATAGTAAGGCTTGATCCGGTTTTCCACGAACGCGCGCATCAAATCGCCAAGCGTCGTCGCATGGTCATTCACGCCGCGCAGCAGCACCGATTGGCTAAGCAACGGAATCCCGGCATCGACCAGCTTCGCACATGCGGCGCGCGCTTCGCTCGTCAGCTCGCGTGGATGATTGGCGTGGACCACGACATAAACAGCTTTGCCGTTGACGTTCAGTGCTTTGACCAGCGCGGCCGTCATCCGCTTGGGCTCGGCGATCGGCACACGCGTATGAATGCGGATGACCTTGACGTGATCGATGGCCGCCAGTTGCTCCATCACATGGCCCAGCCGCCGAGGCGAAAGCACGAACGGATCGCCGCCCGTCAAGATGACTTCCCAGATCTCATTATTTGATCGGATATAATCCAACGCCGCCGTCAGCGCAGATGCGGAAAGCGCGTTTGACGATTGCGGTCCGACCATCTCGCGCCGGAAACAATATCGGCAATAAACCGCGCAAACGTGCACAAGCTTGAGCAACACACGGTCGGGATAGCGATGCACAATTCCCTCTACCGGCGTGTGCGCGTCGTCGCCGATGGGATCGGCCCGCTCCTCCGCGCGCACCTCAAGCTCACCTGCGCGCGGAACAAACTGCCGTGCAATGGGATCATTGGAATCCGTGGGGTCGATCAAATCGGCCATTGCCGGAGTGATCGCCACCGCATATCGCGACGTGACCTTTTCCAATTCCGCAAGCTGTTCGGCTGGAACAAGCCGCGCCTCGTGGAGATCACGTGCGCTGCGCAAGGTGCGGGCTGAAGATGTCATGATCAAACCTCGTTCTCAGTCCATCTATGCCAAAGGCGTCCAGATAACCTGCTCAATGCTTGAAGCACCGGTTGCCAGCATCACCAGACGATCGAACCCAAGCGCAATTCCGCTCGCGGCCGGCATCACAGCAAGGGCATCGAGAAATTCTTCATCAATCGGATAGCGTTCGCCGTAGATACGTTGTTTTTCCGCCATCTCACTCTCGAAGCGGCGACGTTGCTCGACTGGATCGGTTAGTTCGCCAAACGCATTCGCGAGCTCAACCCCACACACATAAAGTTCGAAACGTTCCGCAACACGCCCATCATGATCCGTCGGGCGAGCCAATGCGGCCTCGACGGCCGGGTATTCATAAAGCACGGTGGCCTGCCCGAGCCCGAGCTTCGGCTCGACCCGCTCAACCAGCACCCGGCTGAAGACATCGGACCAGGTGTCGTCCGCTGCGACACGAATGCCGCTTGCCTGCGCCGCGGCGGCCAATCCGTCACGATCGGTGTTCCCGTCAACCAGCGTCGCCAGCAGGTCGATGCCGGCGAACTGGTCGAAAGCCTGCGCAACCGTCAGCCGTTCCGGTTCCTTGAACGGATCGGCCGCGCGTCCACGAAATTGAAATTGCTTTACCTGCGCGGCGTCCGCAGCCGCGGCCAGCACCGCGGCACAATCGCTCATGAGCACGGCATAGGGTTCTTCCACCCGGTACCATTCGAGCATGGTGAATTCCGGATGATGCAGCGCCCCCCGCTCGCGATTGCGGAAGACCCTGGCAAAATCGAAAATGCGCCGTTCGCCGGCGGCCAAGAGCTTCTTGCAGGCGAATTCCGGCGAAGTGTGCAGATAAAGCTGGGAACGGCCCCCGTCCGGGCGTGCGACCTCGGTTGCGAGGGCGTGCAAATGCGCCTCGTTGCCCGGGGATCCCTGCAGGATCGCCGCCTCCACCTCCATAAAGCCCCAATCCAGGAACTTTTGGCGCAAAGCGGCCTTTATCCGGCCCCGCGCGTTAAGGAACGGGCGGCGGTCCGCGTGGATATGGGGGGCCCACCAGGGGGAGGCATTAATCATGGCTTCTTTAAGTGTATGGCCGAAAGCTTGCGAAAAGAGATAGCGAATAACCGCCAGATCAGTATGTTGCGGCCAGCGTTTTAGTCGGTTTCAAGGGACCCTGCGCTTACCTGCGGGATTCCCCACTCATTGAGGATCACTACCCGTGAAAGTCATCGCCAGTTCGCTCCGGAAAGGCAACATCGTCGATATCGATGGCCGGCTCTATGTCATCCTGAGCGCCGAAAACATCCATCCCGGTAAGGGCACGCCGGTGTCCCAGTTTGACATGCGGCGCATCAGCGACGGCGTGAAGGTTTCGCAGCGCTATCGCACCACCGAGCAACTTGAGCGCGCCCACGTCGAAGACCGCGAATTTCAGTTTCTCTATAAGGATGGCGATGGCTTCCATTTCATGAATGGCGAAACCTACGATCAGGTCGCGGTTCAAGACGATATCGTCGGCGACATGGCTCCTTTCCTTCAGGAAGGGATGAAGGTCATGCTCGCCACGCACGAGAACGTGCCGGTTTCGATCGAGCTTCCGCAACGTGTGACGCTTGAGGTCACGGAAACAGAGCCCACCGTGAAGGGGCAGACGGCTTCCTCGTCCTACAAACCGGCGATGCTTTCAAACGGCGTGAAGACGATGGTGCCCTCACACGTTTCGCCCGGTACGCGCATCGTCGTCATGACTGCCGATGCAAGCTACGTCGAGCGCGCCAAGGACTAATCACGAGGGGTGACATGCGGGGCATCGCACGACGCACGGTGATCAAGGCCGCGCTCGGCGCGGTGACTGCTCTCGCGGGCGGCGCGAGCGCATTGGCGCAATCGTCGCGCATGTCGTTCCCGCAATGGGTCGACCATTTTCGGCCGCGCGCCCGTGCCCGGGGCATTTCGGACGCGACCTATACCCGCGTCATGGGTTCGCTCAAGCCTGACACGTCGGTCTATGCGCTTGATCGCGCGCAGCCCGAATTCCAGGAAGCGCTGTGGCAATACATAAACCGGCGCGTCTCCGACTGGCGCATTCGCACCGGCAAGGAGCGCGCGCGGGAACATGCCGATTTGCTGGCCCGCATCGAACGCGACTATGCCGTCGATCGCTACATCATGCTCGGACTATGGGGCATGGAGTCCGTGTTCGGCGATGTCGTAACCAATCCCAAACACATGCGCCCGGTCCTGCCTGCGCTGGCGGCACTCGCGTGGGGAGACCCGCGCCGGCGCTCCTATTGGGAGCAGGAATTGCTCAATGCGCTTGTCATCATCGAGCGTGGCTGGTCGACGCCTGAGGAGATGATCGGCTCGTGGGCCGGCGCAATGGGCCATTCGCAGTGGATGCCTGAAGTCTGGCTCAACATGGGCGTCGACTACGACCATGACGGGCGCGTCACGCCGTTCGGCAAGCCCGACGATTCCTTGGCGGGCACCGCGCAATACATGCTCAAGCGCGGGAAATATCGCCGGGGCGAACCCTGGGGTTACGAGGTTCGCCTGCCTGCGGGCTTCAAGGGCGCGAGCTCCAGCCCCTCAGGCTTTCGCAGCGTCAATGCCTGGATGGCACGCGGCGTCACACCAGCCAATGGGCATTCGTTTGCACGAACCGATATGCAAGCGCGGCTCTGGCGTCCGATCGGCGGCGGCCCGGTATTCTTGCTGGGCCAAAATTTCTTTGCGATCCGATCCTACAATCCGGCGTCAAGCTATGCGCTGGCCATCGCGCATCTCGGCGACCGCATTCGTGGCGCAGGCCCCTTCGTTCAACCGTTCCCAGGCGGCGAGCGCATTCTCACGCTTGAAGAGCTTCAGGAAATTCAGCACCGCCTCACCGCCCTCGGCTTCGACACCCAGGGGGCGGACGGACGAGTGGGCAGTGACACAATGGTTGCTGTCCGCGCCTTTCAACGCAAGGTCGGGCTTACGCCGGCAGACGGCTATCCCGGCTTGAAGGTTTTGGCGAAGCTGCGCCAGACCTCATAACTCCGGCGGTCCACAGGCCTGCCCTTGCACCAAAGAATGACGAGCCTGCTATGATGGGTTTGGCACAGGGGCAGGATTGGTCGGGGCATGAACAAACCAAAATCGAGACCGGCACAGGCCGGTGAAGATCCACTTGCGGCAATCGAGCGGCCGGTTCCTGCCGGCAGCAATGCCGCAAGCTTCGGCAGCGATGTGGTGGCCGATACCCTGCGCGCACTCGACATTCCGTACATCGCGCTCAATCCCGGTGCGAGCTATCGCGGGCTCCACGACAGCATCGTCAATCATCTCGGCAATGAGCGGCCGCAGATGTTGCTCTGCCTTCATGAAGAGCACGCGATCGCCATCGCGCACGGCTACGCCAAGGTGACCGGCCGACCGATTGCCACCGCAGTGCATTCCAATGTCGGGCTGTTTCACGCGACGATGGCAATCTTCAATGCGTGGTGCGATCGGATGCCGGTCCTGGTGCTTGGCGCGACTGGCCCGGTCGACGCAGCAAAGCGCCGGCCCTGGATCGATTGGATTCATACGGCGCGCGACCAGGGCGCAATCGTCCGTTCCTATGTGAAATGGGACGATCAACCGGCGTCAGCCGCTGCCGCACGCGAAGCGCTGCTGCGGGCCACCTGGATCGCGCAAACCGCGCCCATGGGCCCGGTTTACATCAACCTCGATGCTGAAATGCAGGAGGCGCGGCTCAATGAGCCGTTGCCGACGATCGATGCGGCCCGTTTCGTACCACCTTCTCCGACTGCTGCGCCGGCTGACTCGATCAAACAAGCGGCCACGGCCCTTCGCGAAGCCAAACGACCTGTCATTCTTGCCGGTCGCGTGTCACGCAGCCTCGAAGCATGGGATGCGCGGGTCGAACTTGCCGAACGGCTCGGGGCGCGCGTCGTCACCGACCTCAAAGTCGGGGCGGCATTCCCGACCGCCCATCCCCTTCATGCCGGCGCGCCAGCCATCATTATTCCTGCGCGGGAAGCGATTGAAGCGATCCGGGCCGCCGACGTGGTTCTCAGTCTCGATTGGGTCGATCTTGCCGGAACGCTCAAGTCCGTCTTCGGCGCCGAAGCGCCGCCTGCAACCATCATCCAGGTTTCGCTCGACCATCACATCCACAATGGCTGGAGCATGGACCATCAAGGCTTAGCGCCGGTCGATCTTCTGCTTCAGGCGGATCCCGACGCTGTCGTTCCGGCGCTCATTGAAGCGCTCGGGCCATCAGACGTCGAACGCAGCGCCATGGCCTCACCAATGCCGGCGCGAACACCGGAACCGGCAGCCGATGGACCACTTCAGGTCGATCATCTCGCCTATGAGCTGCGGCAAGCCGTCGGAGACCGCGACATCTGCCTCACGCATTTGCCGCTCTCGTGGAACGGCGCAAGCTGGCCGTTCCGGCATCCGTTGGAATTCGTAGGCTCCGATGGCGGTGGCGGGATCGGCGGCGGCCCCGGCATTTCCGTGGGGGCCGCGCTTGCGCTTCGCGAGAGCGGACGCATGCCAATCGCGATCTGCGGCGACGGCGATTTTTTAATGGGCGTAACGGCGCTGTGGACCGCCGCTCACTATCGCATTCCTCTGTTGTTGGTGATTGCCAACAACCGTTCGTTTTTTAATGACGAGGTACACCAGGAGCGTGTTGCGCGCATGCGCGCCCGCCCCGTCGAAAACAAATGGATCGGGCAACGCATGTCTGATCCGGATATCGATCTTGCGGCCATGGCGCGTGCTCAAGGCGCGGCCGGCTTTGGCCCGATTACGCGGATTAAAGATCTGGCGTCGACGTTCGGCCAAGCCATCGCGGCCGTCGAGCGTGGCGAAGTTGCCGTTGTCGACGTGCGCGTTGAGCCCGGCTATACCCCTGCCATGACGGCTGCACTGACCCGAGCAGCCGAAAAGAAAACCTAAAACACGCGGGATCAATCGCGAGCACACGCGCCCAAGGAACTCATGTGATGAGTGCGGCCAATCCAATTCTGATTGTTGACGATGTGGTCAAACGCTTTGAGACCACCGACGGCGGCGTGACCGCGGTCGATCACATGTCATTCACAGTCAATGCCGGGGAGTTTCTCTCGGTTATCGGCCCATCGGGCTGCGGCAAGTCGACTCTTTTCAATATTATCGGCGGGCTCACCGACGGCTATGCCGGACGGGTGGAAGTCGCCGGCGAAACCATTACAGGTCCGCATCCCTCGATCGGGATGGTGTTTCAGGAAGAGTCGACCTTTCCCTGGCGCACGGTCATCGAGAACGTCGCATTTCCGCTTGAGATCGCCGGCGTCGCGAAAGCAGAGCGTTTCGAACGGGCGAAACATTTCATTGCCATGGTCGGGCTTGACGGGTTCGAACGGCGCTTTCCCGCCGAACTATCCGGCGGCATGCGCCAGCGCGTGTCGATGGCGAGAACACTCGCATCGCAACCTAAAATTCTGCTGATGGATGAGCCCTTCGCCGCGCTCGACGAGCAGACCCGTTTGCTGCTCGGCGACAAGGTGTTGCAAATCCAGCAATCGCTCAAACAAACAACGCTGCTGATTACGCATAACATCACGGAAGCCGTGCAGCTGTCCGACCGTATCGTCGTGATGACGTATCGGCCGGGCCGCGTGAAGCGTGTTGTGTCCATCGACCTGCCGCGCCCACGCACATCGGAGGTGGTCTCAAGCGAGGCGTTCGGCCGCTACGTTGCTCAAATCTGGAGCGACCTGCGCGAAGAGGCTGGACGCGGAATGCAAGATGCCGAAGCTCGCTCGCGGGTCGAGGCGTAGCGGGCCATGGCTACAAAAGCAGTGCAGCCATACAAATATGTGCCGTTCGGGCTTGGGCTCGTCACGCTTGCAATTTTTGTTCTCGCAATTGAATTGCTGATCCGGTTTGGCGCGATCAACCGTTTCATCGTGCCGCTTCCCTCAGAGATCGCCGGCAGCTTCGGGCGCGTTGTAACCGAGGAAAATATTCTCGAGCGGTTCTTGCTGACAGCCGGCGAGGCGCTTGCGGCAGGCTTGCTGCTCACGGTTATCGGGATCGCAGGCGGCGTTCTGCTCTACAAATTTCGGCTGCTACGGCTTGCGTGCGAAACCTGGGTCGCGGCGCTCGCCGCCGCGCCCTTCGTGTTGATGTATCCGTTGTTCCTGGTCATCTTCGGCCGCAGCGCGATGACCATCATCATGATCGGTTTCATTGCGGCGCTCCCGCCAGTCATCCTCAAGACCCTGGAGGGTCTTGCGGGAACACGATCCGTCCTGATCAATGTGGGCCGCAGCTTCAACCTCACGCCGGCGCAGCAGTTCTGGAAAATCATGCTGCCGGCGGCACTTCCCAATATCTTCATCGGCATCCGGTTGGGCATGATCTTTTCGCTGATCAATATCGTCGGCGTCGAGTTCCTGATTAATTTCGGAGGCCTCGGGCAACTGATCAACGACCTTGCCGAACGCTACGATCTTCCGGGAACTTATGCGGCGATCTGCTTCGTCATTCTGGTCAGCGTCTGCTTTTTTGTGATTACCGAATGGATCGAACGATGGCTGAGACCGGCCAATTAAAGCAGGCTAGATATAAGAGCCCGTTTGATGCGGTCCTGCTGACGCGGATCGTTATTATTGCGGCCGTCCTGCTCATCTGGGAGGCCGTTGCCGCTTCCGGCCTTTTGTTCCGTGACGTTGTCCCCTCGCTGCGCGCCATCGTCGCTGCGCTTTGGATGCTTCTCCAGGATGGGGGATTTTACGGTCATCTTGGCGCCACGGCGATCGAGGTCGGCACCGCCCTGGCAATTGGAGGCATTTGCGGCCTCTTCGTCGGCCTGGTGCTTGGCGGCAGCAAGCTGCTCAGCAACGCCTTCGAGCCATATCTGCATTATCTCGGCCCAACGCCGAAGATCATCTTCTTCCCGATCATGATCATGTGGTTTGGCGTCGGCTCAGGATCGAAAATCGCCATGGGGGCGATTTCGGCCTTTTTCCCGATTGCGCTGAGTGTCGCGGCCGGGATGAGACACATCGATCGCGTGCTGATCAAAGTCGGCCGCAGCTTTCGTGTGAAGCGGTGGCAGATGGTCACGAAGATCTATTTGCCGGCCATGCGTCAGCCGATCCTGAACGGAGTCCGCCTTGGTCTTGGCGTTGGCTTGATCGGTACGCTGCTTGCGGAAACCAAGCTTTCAAACCAGGGCATCGGCTTCCTGATCATCAACAGCTATTCGACGTTTAACATGCCGCGCATGTACGCGCTGTTGATCGTAATTTTCGCCGTGGCTATCGGTGCCAACGCCCTCGCTGGACGATGGGGGCGAAGAGATACGTGACTTTGTGGCCTCGTGGTTCGAGACGGTCGCATCGATCTCGGGTTTACCCGAGATCGACATTTACTATGCGCAAGTCAGGTAAACCTGACTTGCGTGCGACCTCCATGAGGGTCAAACCTCAATCCTCATGGTGAGGAGCGATGCGTAGCATCGGGTCTCGAACCATGAGGCCCCTATATCTTCGGCGTCTCCAGTGTTGCCGGATGGAACAACTCCTCAACACCGACGCGCCGCGAAGACAATCCCTGCGCATGGTGATGGTGGAGGAACGCTTCCAGCACATGCCGATTGGCTCCGACACCGTAAGACCAGAAGTCGTAGCCCATCAGATCGCGTGCGGCCTTCAATTGCTCTTCGACGAAGGGTAGCGTGATTTTGGTGGCTGACGTATCCGTGAGCTTGGCGAGCGCAAGCGTCTTTGCCTGTTCAAACGCTTTGAACACGGCCCCGGGCAGCCAGGGATGCCGCTCCGCGATTTCGCGGCGCACGCCGACGATATGCATGATCGGAAAAATCCTGGTGCGCTTATAATAGTCCATCGCCGCTTTGGTCGGATCGGGAAACAACCAGCCGACATTGGGATGGCCGCGCTCGATGAAAGCGGGCGGACGCGGCGCCATGAAGCCATCGATCTCGCCGCTTTCAAGCAAACCGGAAATTGTCGTGCCTTCCGGCGCGTTCTCAAGCCGCACATCCGGCGGCAAGTTGATGCTGATTTTCTCCGGGCGGCCCGGCTCCTCGATCCCGCCGCGCACCCATGTGATGTCGGACGGCTTTACGCCGAAATCATCTTCGAGAAAGGCGCGCGCCCAGACATTGGCTGTGAGCTGATATTCCGGCAAACCAACCTTGCGCCCTTTGAGATCGGCGGGTGAGCGGATGCGATCGGTTCGCACATAAATCGACGTGTGGCGGAACGCGCGAGAGAGAAAGACCGGTACGCCGACATAGGGGCTTGTGCCTTGGGCGGTTTTGACCGTGAAACTCGACAACGACAACTCGCAGATGTCGAACTCGGCACTACGGAACGCGCGAAAGAAAATCTCCTCCGGCGAGAGCGCCATGAAGATGGGATCGACGCCATCGATCTGCACGGTGCGATCGACCAGCGGCCGCGCGCGGTCGTAGTCGCCAATGGCGACAGAAAGCTCAAGCTTTGCCATTTATCGGGATCTTTCTGATGGGAAACTCGGAATTGGAGGCTATCGGCACTTTAGCATTTTCGGCCCCGCCTCGCGCAACTTCCGTGCCCAGCCTGCGGCCACATCGTTTGGTCGATCGGGATTAGCCGAACCCCACCCGGCTCGCTGCGCTCGCCACCCTCCCCTGGAGGGGAGGGATAGGAAAGTCGTCAATCACTGCGGCGGGCGCGCCAACGGGTCATCAATGGCGACATCAATCAAACGGAACTGCACCCGCTCCTGCCCCTGCCAGCGATCGAGGCTGAGCGTTCCTGCGGCATGGACGGTGCGTCCGCGATTTTGAAGGAGCGCATCGCCGAGCGGCTTTCCCGCGGCGCGAAACGCGATGGCCTGAATGGTCGTGCCGTCTCCGGATTTAAGCCGCGCGCGAATGTGTGCTTGCCCGACCTCCTCGGCATAGGCGACGGTGTGTGAGGGCAGCGCAAACACCGGCTCAGGATTGCCGGCCCCGAATGGTCCGGCACGCGCAACCATCGCAATCAAATCGCCATTAGCCCCGGCAGCACTGACCGCGCCATCAATCAGAAGCGCATCGTCGCGGCGCGCTGCTTCAACTGCGGGACCAAGCGCCTCTTCAAGAAATGCGCGAAACGCCGAAAGGCTTTCTTTTTTGAGCGTCACACCGGCAGCCATGGCATGGCCGCCGCCTTTGACAAGAATTCCCTGGCCGACGGCCCGCCGCACAGCGGCCCCAAGATCAACACCTGATATCGAGCGTCCCGATCCGGTTCCCGTTCCACCCGGTTCCAGCGCGATGGCGAATGCCGGTCGGCCGAAATGTTCCTTGAGGCGTGCGGCAACCAAGCCGACAACGCCGGGATGCCAGCCTTCGGCCGCAGTGACAACAACCGCGCCTTTTTCATGAATACCGAGAGCCGCCAAAGCCTCGGCTTCAGCCTGCGCAAGCGTCGCCTTTTCTATTGTTTGACGTTCGCCGTTGAGACGATCGAGTTCGGTGGCGATTGCGGCGGCACTTGAGGGATCTTCATCAAGAAGCAGGCGCACACCGAGGTCGGCGCGCCCGATGCGGCCGCCCGCATTGATCCGAGGTCCTAACATAAAGCCGAGATGCCAGGCCTCGGGCGGGCCAGAGAGTCTTGCCGCATCCATGAGCGCGGTCAGGCCGACATTTTCTCGCCGGCGCATGGCAACCAGACCCTTGGCGACAAATGCGCGGTTGAGCCCTTCCAGTCGCGCGACATCGGCAACCGTGCCGAGCGCGACAAGATCAAGCAAGGCCAGCAAATCAGGTTCAGGCCGGCCCGCATTCCAAAATCCGCGGCTGCGCAGCGTACGATTGATATCGACCACCACAAGAAACACCAGACCGACCGCCGCCAAGTGTCCGAGATTTGAAAGGTCGTCCTGGCGATTAGGATTGACGATCGCAACCACATCAGGAAGTTGATCATTTGCTTGATGATGGTCGATGACGACGACATCGAGGCCGAGACGTTTTGCTTCCGCAAGCGGTTCGATGCTGGTCGTTCCACAATCGACTGTCACCAACAACGTGACGCCCTGCTCCGCGAGCGCAGTAATCGCCGCAATGTTTGGGCCGTAGCCTTCGAAGATGCGATCCGGAATATGGATCAGCGGATCGACGCCGGCCGCGAGCATGAACCGCGCCAGCAATGCGGATGACGTTGCTCCATCGACATCGTAGTCGCCGAAGATCGCTATGCGCTCGCCCTTTTGAATTGCATCAACGATCCGCGCCGATGCGGCGGTCATGTCAGTGATGACGGTTGGGTCCGGCATCAGCCGCTTGAGGCTGGGGTCAAGAAAGACATCGACCTCATCAACACCGACGTTGCGCCCCGCGAGAATGCGCGCAAGCACTTCGGAAATGCCGTGGCGCTGTGTCATCGACAATGCCCGCGCCGACGCACGATCATCGAGCCGGTCGCGCCATGCGCGTCCGGCCACTGACCGCTCGACATTGAGGAACAGCCGGCGAGTCATCCCCTCACCCCCGCACCACCCAGGTCCGCCGACGACTCTAAAACAAAATCGGGAGAAAGGCCTGTTATTCCGGCTTGATATCGGCAGCCTTGACGATCGGCCACCATTTTTCGATCTCGGCCTTCTGGAAAGCGCCGAGCGCTTCCGGGCTCAGTTGGTCCGCAGCCGGGACTTCCTGACCGATATTGGCCAAGCGTGATTGCGTTGCCGGATCGGCAAGCGCCTCGATGACCGCCGCGTTGAGCTTGGCAATCGCCTCCCGCGGCGTGCCCTTCGGCACCCAGATCCCGTGCCACACGGATGTATAGAAGCCCGGCAATCCAGCCTCATCAACGGTCGGAATATCTGGTGCCGATGCAAGCCGCGTTTTCGAGGCAACCGCAAAAGCCTTCACGGAACCGCTGCGCACGTGCACGAGCGCATTCGAAGTCTGATCGACCATCATATCGAGACGTCCCGCCATCATGTCTGGAATGGCAGGGCCTGCTCCGCGATAGGGAACAAATTGAAATTTGGTGCCGGTCGTGTTCTGGAACGAAATGCCCGCGATGTGCGGCGGCGTTCCGACGCCGCCAGTGCCGGCTGACGCCTTGTCGGAATTTGCCTTCAGCCAAGCAACCAATTCGGTGAGGTTATTCGCGGGCAGATCCTTGCGGCCAATGAAAATCATCGGGCCGGTTGCCACCATCCCAACCGGCTCAAAATCCTTCAGGAGATCATAGGGAAGATTGTAGATCGCGCCGTTGAGAACGTAGTGGCTCCATTGGCCGATGCCGATCGTGTAGCCGTCAGGGTTCGAGCGCGCGACCCGGCCGACACCAATCGAACCGCTGGCGCCAGCAACATTTTCCACGACAACGCTTTGCCCAAGCCCGGAGCGCATCCGATCGGCAACAATGCGCGCAATCGAATCCGTTGGCCCGCCGGCAGAAGCCGGCACGATCATCGTGATTGCGCGTGCGGGATAACCCTGCGCATGCGCCTCGCGCAGGTCGCCTGCAACAACCGCAAGCGCAAGCGTCATCAAAACAGATAAACGCATTGATCCCTCGTGCTTGTCGCGCAAATAGCTCAATTCAAATGAGCTCAATCCAAATGGAACTTGTCGAGCTGGCGATGCTCGGCGCGGATCCATCGCACCGTTCCCGTTGCAGAGCGCATCACCACCGTTTCGGTCTCGATCATGTTTCCGTGGAAGCGCACGCCGCGCAACATCGATCCGTCGGTCACGCCTGTCGCAGCAAACAGACAGTCGCCTTTGACCATGTCTTCCATCTGATATTTCTTGCGCGGATCGCTGATGCCCATTTTTTCCGCCCGCTCACGCTTTTCGGCGGTATCGAGCACGAGGCGCC
>DATAIA010000597.1:0-2882 GCA_036262895.1 Xanthobacteraceae bacterium | reverse complement strand
TGTTACCGCCGCCTTTATTCATTCGTGCCGGTTTCTCGCGAAATACAAAATTCAGGAACGGGAAGCATCGCCTGCTGACGTTCGCCGTGAAATAAAGAGCTCCCTGCGTACAGTGCTGATCTTTTCCGTGATCTACGCCGGCATCTATTTTGGCACGAGGGCCGGTGTTTTCACGATATATCTAGGCGTCGCTCCCCTCGGCTGGGGTTACATGCTTTTCAATATTCTGGCTGTTATCATCGCGCACGACGCTTATTTTTATTGGACGCATCGGCTGCTCCACCTTCGCCGGTTCAGGCGCTTTCATCGGACTCATCACCAGTCCATCACTCCCACCGCATATACTTGTTATGCCTTCGACGGCTCGGAAGCGATTTTGCATGGAATTTTTCTGCCGGTCTGGCTGCTATTCGTTCCCATGCAGTTGCCGGCGCTATGCATCGCCGTAACTCTCATGATCGTTCGAAACAGTTTTGGCCATACCGGCGTCGAGCTGTTTGCTCATTCCACCGAGCGCAGCAAATGGTTCGGATGGCTCGGGAGCAATACCGACCACGATCTCCATCATACCGCGTTTCATTATAATTTTGGATTTTACTTCACGTGGTGGGACCGTCTCATGGGCACGGAACATCCAAATGCGCGGGAGTTTCGTAAGACGCGGTGGTCGAAGGCCGGGATCAGAAGAACGGAAATCTTTTCGGCATCGGGAACCCACGGACGATAGTAGTCGGCCGATCGCCGTTGAAAGCATACCGTTGTCACATTGAGACAAGCGTTCAGCAAGGTCGCCTCGCCAACTAGATCGACAGCACGCCCCAGCCCGCGACCACATGCATAGTGCCCCAGAACCAGGTCTTGCCGTCGTGGGCGGCCTGCAGGCTGAACAGTCGCTTGTTCCAGTTTGGATCGTGGCTGAAGCGGATGTTTTCGATCCTGTAGTCGAGTTGCCGTCGCTTCCATTCGGTTGCCCAGGCGAGATGCGCCTCGTCGAGTTGCTGCCGCAGTTTCGAAACTTCGACGATGTAGGGTTGGGGAAAAAGAACTCTAAGCAGCATGCGTCGCCCGCTTCGCCCTCATGCTCCCAATCTAGCCATCATGATGAGCCCGTTCAACTTCAAGCCCACGAATTGGCGAAGGGTCCGGCGCGTTAACGCCGAACCCCTCATTCTCAAGATATCCTGCCGGATATCTGTCAGAAGCATCAGCCAGCCTGTAAGCCGGGTTTTGTAGGGTATCGCCGCATTTGCATGCGCCGATACGTAACGGCCATTCCTCTGGGACCATGTTCGCACATGGCCTCGAGCAACCTACCCGGACGGCGAGCCTGACATCGCCCTGCGGTGTTAACGCTTGCGCGCACAGCCCGCGTTGCCGTCCCTATTCGGTCTTGCTCCCGGTGTGGTTTGCCATGCCGTTTCCGTTGCCGGACCCGCGGTGCGCTCTTACCGCACCTTTTCACCCTTACTTTTTCCGAAGAAAAAGCGGTTCGTTCTCTGTGGCACTATCCCTGGGGTCGCCCCCGCCGGATGTTATCCGGCACCGTATGTCCAAGGAGCCCGGACTTTCCTCCCCGGCAGCCTTTCGGCCATAGCGGGAGCGGCCGTCCGGCCGACTGACCCCCATGGCATGGGGGCAGATGCGGGCGGCGTCAAGCGGATATCGGCCCGCCAAAACCACCAAAATAAATTATCCTGACATGTCGTTTGGCGCGCCGGCCGTTCGACCGGATGTCGGCGAGACACGCCGATCAAAGGAGCACATGCGATGCAGTATCTGTTGATGATCTACCGGAACGAAGCCGACCTCGGCAAAATGGACGCCGCGGCGCGCAAGGCCATGACGGCCGAATATGGCGCGTTCACCCAGTCCATCATCCAGAGCGGCCATTTCAAGGCCGGCGACGGCCTGCAACCGACGTCGACGGCGACCACAATTCGGGTTCGCGACGGCAAGACCTTGACCACCGACGGTCCGTTTGCGGAAACGCGGGAACAACTCGGCGGCTATTATCTGATCGAAGCCAGGGATCTCGATACCGCGCTTTCGATTGCCGCACGCATTCCGGGTGCCAGGACGGGGTCGATCGAGGTCAGGCCGATCATGATCTATGACTAACAGTCATTCCGGGACGCGCCTCTTTTGCCGCAGGTCTGGAAGCGATACCCCCGTGTTCATGTTCAACAGCAAGTGCCGTCACGCTAAAACATCAATACAGGGGTTATAGATTCCTGGCTCGTGCTTCGCCCGCCCCGGAATGACAACGTCAAAGAACGACGCATGACGCCAGCCGAGATCGAAAAAATATTCCGCGACGAGGCGGGACGCGCACTGGCGACGCTGATCCGCCTCGTCGGCGATTTCGATCTCGCCGAAGAAGTCCTGCAGGACGCGTTCGCGGTGGCCCTGGAGCGCTGGCCGGAAGCTGCGCCGCCATCGAACCCGCGCGCGTGGCTGGTCAATGTCGGACGCAACAAGGCGATCGACCGGGTGCGGCGGCAGATCAATTTTCGCAGCAAGCAGGAGCAACTGACGCACGAGATCGAACTCAATGCGCAAGCCTCCGGGGAAACCGAGGACGCCGCGCTCGACGACGACATGCTGCGGCTGATCTTCATTTGCTGCCATCCGGCCTTCGCGGCCGAGGTGCAGATCGCGCTGACGCTGCGCACGGTGTGCGGATTGACCACCGCGCAAATCGCCCGTGCGTTTCTTGTCTCCGAAGACGCGATGGCGCAGCGGCTGGTGCGCGCCAAGCAGAAAATCCGCCTTGCCGGTATTCCCTATCAAGTACCGGAGCTCGATGCGCTGGCGCCGCGGCTCAAGGGCGTGCTGGCGGTGATCTATCTGGTGTTCACCGAAGGCTATGCGGCGACCTCGGG